>CAYOGN010000158.1:0-21313 GCA_964403545.1 uncultured Gammaproteobacteria bacterium | reverse complement strand
ATATGACATGTAGAGAAGCGGTGCCTGTTGGTTACTTGAATCGATAGTTTGCTGCTGAAATCCGGTCTTTTATAGATAAACACACCATTGAGAGCGCCTGACAGAGCAGGCAAATATGCAGATGAGTAAAAAGTCTTTAGCCACGATTGGTTTAATGTGCGTTATGGTTTCAACCGCAATATTGGCGCAATCGCCGCGCATTACCGATCAGAAGCTGCTGGAAAACGGCAACGCCCTGTTCCAGCAACATTGTGCTGTCTGCCACGGGCAGAATGCTCAAGGGTTGGTTTCAAACTGGCAACAACGCGACGCAGATGGCAAGCTTCCGCCGCCGCCCCTCAATGGCACCGCCCATGCCTGGCACCATCCTGTTCAGGGTCTGGCCCATACCATCAAGAATGGCACTCTTTCTATCGGCGGCAGCATGCCGGGGTGGAAAGACAAGTTAAGTGATGACGATATTTTTGCAATTATTATATGGATTTCCTCATTGTGGCCCGATGAAATCTATGCTGCCTGGATGCAGCGAAACAGTAATCAATAACGCTTTATTCAGGGGCTAACATCAAAATGAACAGATAACAGCTTTATTAGCTGGCGCCATTGGGCCGAGACGCTGGCATTGGCGTGAAGACAGATGACCCCTTCTCCCGTACCGGCATCTCGAAACCGGGACGAAGAATTCATCCAGCAGCGGTGTCCGGAACGGGTTTTTTTCTATTGGTTCGTACCACCACTGTACCAGCAAGCTTGTCGTGCCAACCTTGTTTCCGTTTATCAATAGCCACCCATATAATCCCGAGAAATAGCGGAATCACTGAAACATAATAGCCAAGATAGCGACCGATAAATTGACCCGTGGAAGGCTTTCCCCCGGTTTTTGCATCTACGATGGCGAGATTGTTTATCATTTTCCCGGGGGTGGCGGATCTGTAAATCCAGAATGCGACAATCGCAATTGCGGGCAGCAGATATTCTATCAGATTGCCCCCAAACCCCTGGGTAACAGGCACGCTTAACCAGTAATCTGTGCCGTATATAGCGGTAAGTATTGGAGAAACTATTATAACCACCAATATTGAATCTATAACCGCCGCCCCGGTTCTAATCCAGAACCCTGCGTATTCGTGCTCAATCATGGGTGTTCTCCTAAAGTAGCTTCAAATGTTGGCAAATTCTTCTGTGGCCAGCCAGATTAGTCGTAGTGCCAGTAGTCCCAGAATAACATTCAATATTCGCCTGAATAAATCCTCGTCAATGCGTCTTAGCAAGTGCCTTCCGATGCTGGTACCAATCATACCGCTAATCAGCATCATGGAAAGCAAAAATGCATAGGGCAGAAATGCAAACCCCAAAACACCGAACATCAACAGTTTCAGTGAATGTTGCAACGCCATCATTGCCGATTGTGTAGCCAGGTGATTAAGCGCGGGGAGTCTCATGGTTTTGATAAATGCGCTGACGAAAGTACCGGTAGCGCCGAACAACATGGTGAGAAACCCGGAAAAAATACCCGCGGCAACAATACCATTGCGCCCGACTGTTGGTACGATTCCGCTAATGGACCAGAGGATAAATCCGGCAATGGCATATTGAATTAACCAGGAAGGAAGCTGGACGAACATTAATCCGCTTAATGCCGAGCCGATTGAGGTGCCGAGAATAAAGGGTGCCAGCATCGACAGCTGGATGTGCTTCAGTAGCAGCAGGGAGCGAAACCCGGTGGCGCCCAGCTGAACCACCCCATGGACCGGAACCAGTGCCATCGGCGGAATCAGTACGGCCAGCAATCCAAGCAGTATGGTGCCGCCTCCGGCACCAAACATTCCGCCAAGACAAGAGGTAAGTCCGGTGGCAATGACCATCACCCAGGCTGTGGTAATACTTATTCCTTCGGGAAGGTAGACAAATTCAGGCACGCTTTAAATAGTGATCCAACACATTGTGATTGACGGGTTCAACGAATGATTCGATAGACCGATATTTCATTTGCCTGCCAAACCGTTTCAAATCGATCGGGATATTGCTGTAAATGCTGCACCAGAGATAGCGGATAATATTTCGAAACTTGCATAATATCTTCAGGCCAATGACCAGATATGCGACCATTATGACTACTGGTACCATCGCGTTGATTCACCACCAGAAGCCAGTTGCGATAACGCGAGAGTGGGAAATTTTCATAACTGTCAAAAACAAATGAATATTGATGGTATACCTCAGAGGCAAAGAATTTATAGCGGAATGTCTGGTGCGAAGTCATTGCGTTGATCACATATCCTGTTACAGGATCAGTGAGAATGTTCTGGTTTTTGTCCATCCCATTTAATTGTTTCAGCAAATCCTGCCATAGAACATAGCTACTGTCAGGTCGCACCGGAAGGTTGGTGAGTCGCTGGTATTTATTGATTGCTTCGAACCGGGATATTGGCAACGGTATAACCAGGAGTGCAACAATTATGAATCCCACCGCGAGCTTTAACCTCGGTTTGTATCGCTGCCATTGCTGTACCGCGTGGACAATCACCAGTGCTGCCACCGCATACAGGGGAATCAAAAAACACAATCGCCAAAGGGAAAAATCACCCTCTATCCGCAGGTACAGATCGACAAACACCGGATTGAATACGGTTAAAAACGGCGATAGCATACCGGCTACCAGTATTGGCTGGTGGCGGAAAAACCGGAACCAGATTACAAATGTAACAGTAACCAGCCCGCCCCAAACCGTTACCACCTCGGCAAATTGAAAATACGGATTGAGAATATGCAGCGAACCAAACCCCGGCAGAGAAACAGGTAGGGCAACCACCCTTCCCGTAGTGGATGCAGGTATTGCCGCTTTGCCAAAGATGACAGCAAGCGCGCCAAATGCCATCATCATGATGGTGATAGTCAGACCCAGCCCCGCCAGATAACGTTTCACCCCCGCCCCGGTTATAAACAGAACACGTTCGAACAGTAACCAGATCAGTGTAGTCGCCACCATTACGACGATAAACAAGCCTTCCTGGTTATGCATTACGAGGGCAATTGTGAACAGTAAAAGTAACAGCAGTCCATTTTTCAGGCGGTTGCCAGGACCGGGATCGACACTTGCTGAATTGCCCTCATTGTTGCCACCATCCTGACCCAACAAATTCATCAGGCAAACCAGAGCAGCAAAAAAAACTATAAAGTTCAGTATCGATGGTGCCAGACTATAGTATCGAACGTATGAGAATACGGAGACCCCCATTTGCAATGTCACAAAAAAGCAGGTGAGCACGGCCGCAGCCCGAGCCTGGAGGGGTGACAACGGTAACACCTGGTATAGCCTATCACTGAATACATAAACCGCTGACACAAAAAGCAGACCGTTGATTAACATCGCGGGAAAAAGTATATCGATCACATCTTGCGCGGATACAAACACAGCGGTTGATAGTAAAACGTACCAGAATCCGCCATACTGGGAAGCCAGTTGCCACAGTGTAAGGGGCGGGCCAAAGTTGCCCCGGTCAATAAATCCGTATTGGTATTTAACGAATTCCAGATGCCGGTATACATCAGCAGGGACTTCGACATATGGGCCCGTGGTCAGGTACCAACCGAGAAAAACTGCCACTACCAACAGCAACCCCATGACCCAGCTTTTATCTGACCAGGCCTGCTGAATTGCCTTCAGTTGTAATACCAGCCGAGAGCGTCGAAACAGCAGCAATCCGAGTAGCCCCAGGGCTAATGTCAGGTAGCTGATAGCGAGCCACTCAGGGGTCCAGCTATAACTTCGTGCCAATGAGACCAGCATGATCAGGCTGGCAAACGAAAAGCTGACACTAAACAGCAATTGCTGATGCCTGATCCCGATCAGGGTAGTGATCAGAAAACCAGGTACAAGAACAAGAAAAATGTGCAATAGCGGATACATTATTCCGATCTGTGATTTATTGCAGAATTAGCGAGTGATGGATTCGGCGAACCACCTGGCCGGGGTAAAATCGACCAGCGGTGGAATTAAAGTGCCTGCTGCACCGAATGGATAATTTTATCTTGCTCCTCTTCGGAAAGATAAGGATGCATCGGAAGGCTGAACACCTCCCTGGACAACATTTCGGAAACTGGCATGCTGACTCCGGCACCATCGGCATCACTGAATGCGGGCTGCAGGTGCAACGGGCGAGGATAATAAACGGCACTGGGAATTTGCTGCTGATCCAGATGGAGACGAACCTGATCCCGCTTTTCCGAGCGCAGGGTGTATTGTGCCCAGGCAGATTGACAATCTGGAGGAATTTCGGGGGTCTTTACGTAATCTGCGAGGGCTACGGTATAGCGGTCTGCAATTTTCTGCCGAGCAGCAATTTCCTGATCCAGAATCTTCAGTTTGCATATCAGAATTGCTGCCTGGAGGGTATCCAGTCGACCGGTAATGCCAGTTCTGACATTATCATACTGAGTCGCACCCTTTCCGTGAAAACGGATTGATCGAAGGATCTCTGCGCGATCGCCATCATTCGTAAAGACCGCACCACCATCACCATAGCACCCAAGGGGTTTTGCCGGAAAAAAGCTGGTTGCAGCGAGATCACCAAAAGAACAAGATTTCTGGTTGTTGTAGGCGCCACCAAAACTTTGTGCAGAGTCTGCCAGTACAAAAAGATTGTGCTCGCTGGCAATGCGGCAAATCGATGGGTAGTCCGCAGACAAACCGAACAGGTCAACCGGAATAATGCCCTTGAGTCGCATTTTCCCCTGTTTCCTGATCCGTTTTACGGTTTGCTCAAGTTGATCAATATCGATGTTAAAGGTATTTTCGTCAACATCCACAAAAACTGTAGTGGCACCGAGCAACTGGATCACTTCTGCGGTTGCGACAAATGTAAACGGTGGCGCAATCACCGCATCGCCGGGACCAATTCCGTAGCTCATTAATGACATCAGCAAAGCATCGGTACCGCTGGCAGTGCTGATGACATGGTCAACACCACAGTACTCTGCCAATTGCTGTTCAAATGCCCCTACTTCAGGACCCATAATAAACTGTCCGTGTTCCAGCACCCGGTCGATGGCAGTGCGTATTTCGGTTTCAATGGTGCGAAACTGGGCATTCAGGTCGACAAATTTCATGTTTGTACTCGCTATTTGGTCAGTCAATTTGCAGCCGTGCCGACAGCACCGATGGGCGGTTGCTATCCGGGCGCTCGATTTCATAGGTTAACGATGCCAGCGCCGCAAAAGGTAATTGAAGTTGTACCCCTTCCAGCCATTGGGGCATCGCAGCTGATGCGACAGCGTCATCTGCAGATTCAGTGAACAAACCAGCCAGACGGGTCTGCCAACGACAGTTATCGAGTCCGTGGAAAAGATTCACCTCATTGAGTCGATAACGTATCCCCACCCCGATGGCTTTGCCATAAGCTTCTTTCCGCGTCCAGCAACACAGCATACTGTCATTGTGTAACGCTGCTGGCAACCTTTTCCACGCACGCTGCTCACAGGGGGTCAGCTTGCGCTCAGCCATCATTTCAGCATTGATCTGACGGGGTAATACTTCCATATCCACCCCAACCTGTCTATCCCTGGAGACTGCATACAACACTTTGTCTCCAGACAAGGTGTAGTTAAAAGTTATCTCGCCGTCAGCGCTTTTGTTTAGCAGCGCGGGTTTACCCCGTTCACCATAGCCAAATCGCAGGTCTATGTTTTCGATGCCGGTGTAGCGCGACAACAGGACTCTGAGACCTATTCGTCCACCCAGGTACAGTTGTCTTTTCTGCCGGTCAATTATGCGCCGGGCCCTGGCGTATTCAGCTTGCTGGAGAAGATTCTTGTTGGCTGCAAAATCGAGAGCTGAAAGATCCAGTGCCCATAGATGAATTTGCTCTCTTGCGACCGAAGGCATTTCATCTATTTCAGACCACACCAGCGCCAGGCTGTCGATTACATCCGTTAGCATTACATCACCATGCATCGAATGCCGGCGAATAATTGTTTATATGAGATAGCCCAGTTTCTTCGGTAGAAGTATCAAGGCCCTCTCGCTTGCGCTGGAGAATGCGATACTGTAGTCCCTGGCGGTCAAATAATGCAGTGCCATCGTCAAACCCTAATTCGACAACGAGACCTTCCCCGGGCATGCTGAAGATGCCAACCAGGCGAGATTTCTGGTTTTTGTCATTCATGCCAGAAACAGTTTGTAGACCGGGTTATCAGTTTCTTCATGATAGCGGTAGCCAAGATTTTTTAAAAATTTATTGAATGCTGCGCGATCGGATTTGGGCACTCTGATGCCGCATAGTATCCGACCAAAATCGGAGCCATGGTTTCGATAGTGAAACAGCGTGATGCTGAAAGTTGTACCAATCTGATCCAGGAAATTAACCAGTGCACCGACTCTCTCGGGGAATTCAAAACTGAATAGTCGCTCATCGGTCAAACCCTGGGCACGTCCCCCAACCATATGACGGGCGTGTAGCTTGGCAATTTCATTGTCGGTCAGATCGAGAGTGGGAAAGCCTTTTGCGATCAGCTTCTTGATCAGGCCGGCTACCTCAGCGGGTTTATTGATACGGATACCAACAAATATGTGTGCGTTGTCCGCGCCGGAATAGCGGTAATTAAATTCCGATACCGCGCGCTTGCCGATAATTGAACAGAAGCGACGGAAACTACCAGCGCGTTCAGGAATAGTTGCCGCAAGAATAGCTTCGCGTCGTTCACCAATTTCAGCGCGCTCGGAAATATGGCGCAACCGGTCAAAGTTAATATTGGCCCCCGATGTAATTGCGACCAGGTTAAGCCCACGAGGCGGATTGCCTGATTCAGTTGCCGTCTCCAGCCATCGCTTGATACCCGCCACGGCGAGGGCACCGGAAGGCTCCACCAGGGTTCTGGTGTCTTCAAAGGTATCCTTGATCGCAGCGCAGATTTCATCCGTATCCACTCGGATAATTTCGTCAACCATTGTCTTGCACAGGCGAAAATTTTCCTTGCCAACCTGTTTCACCGCAACGCCATCAGCAAAAATCCCGACCGCCTTTAGCCGTACCCGCCGGTTAGCCTTTAACGACTGGTACATGGCGTCTGATTCAAAAGGCTCCACACCAATAATACGGATGTCTGGCCGCACCTGCTTAACATAGGTCGCCACTCCTGCAATCAGTCCGCCGCCG
Source organism: uncultured Gammaproteobacteria bacterium (assembly GCA_964403545.1). Classification (GTDB taxonomy): domain Bacteria; phylum Pseudomonadota; class Gammaproteobacteria; order Arenicellales; family Poriferihabitantaceae; genus VYFG01. The sequence goes on along the minus strand of CAYOGN010000158.1, from coordinate 14,159 downwards.
CCAATTGGCAGGAAAATTGCGTCGATGGCTCTGGTGCCTTGCCTGAGTATTTCCAGCCCAACTGTTCCCTGTCCGGCGATGATTGCAGGATCATCGAAGGGGTGGATCATGATCCGGTTCTGATTTTTTGCCAGTGCCAGTGCATGTTCGTAGGCACTGTCAAAGGTGTCTCCCACCAGGCGTACGTCTGCCTTCCAGCGCTCGACAGCCTCCACTTTTACTGCGGGTGTTGTCAATGGCATCACGATAATTGCCTTGCAACCCAGCTTATGTGCACTGAGTGCCACCCCGATAGCATGATTTCCCGCCGAAGCCGCGACCACCCCACGCTTCAGCTTTAACTCGCCGAGAGCAGACATTTTGTTATATGCACCACGAATTTTGTAACAGAAAATTGGCTGTTGATCCTCCCGTTTAAGCCATATCCGGTTTTTCAGCCGAATGGAGAGCAGTCGTGCATGCTCCAGGGGGGTTTCCGTTGCGACGTCGTATACCCGTGCATTCAGGATATCGGTGAGATATGAAACGGGAGACTTGGCGGTCATGACGGGCAGCAGGGTAAAGCTTTCGAATCAGCCATTATATTACAGGTTAAAGGTTGCCTGCTGATCGATACCTGTCGAGGAAAGTTTGCTAAAATGTCTCTACTGCAACATTATGACCACTTCTGACAAGATTGCCTGAAAATGGATTACGAAACAGCCCGCACCAACATGATCGAACAACAAATCCGGCCATGGAATGTACTTGAAACCCAGACCCTGAATGCACTTGGTGCCATTCGCCGGGAGGATTTCGTCCCCGCGGAGCACCGGGATCTTGCGTTTGTTGATGTGCAGATTCCATTGACCGGTAACGAGGTGATGCTGGAGCCGAAAGTGAGTGCAAGAATGGTGGAAGCGTTGCATCTGTCTGCTACCGCTCAGGTTCTGGAGATCGGCACCGGAAGCGGTTACCTCACTGCCCTGATGGCCCGGATTGCAGGGCACGTAACCAGTATTGAGATAAATCAGGAATTGTTGGATCAGGCCGAACGGAACCTGGCAATGTCGGGGATTACCAATGTGACGCTGGTCAATGGTGATGGTCACAACGGATGGAACCAGGGCTCCAGGTTTGATGCCATACTGGTCAGTGGTTCGCTGGCCAGTATTTCAACTGACTTTACCGATTCCCTGTCGGATGACGGCAGGCTGGTGGGTATTGAAGGGCACGCCCCTGCCATGCAGGCGGTTGTTTATCACAGGGTTGGTGACCGGGTGACCAGGCAAACCCTGTTTGAAACCTGGGCGCCACGACTGATAAATGCTGAGGATAAAGAAGAGTTTGTTTTTTAGAGGTTGATATGAAAATACAGAAAAAATTAGCCAGCCCAGTGTCTGGCATTGTACTGATGTTGGCATTCGCAGTTGGAGCCACCAGGACAGCCAGCGCTGAAGACCTGTGGGACATCTATCAACTGGCACTGGCCAACGATGCCGTTTATCTCGGTGCGGCGGCGAATTATGAAGCGGCCAAGCTTGATCTTCCATTGGCGAAAACCGGGTTCAGGCCCACCATTACTTCAAATGGCACCCTGGGTCAGGAGCGTAGCGATCTGACCGGGTCCACTACCACGGGCAAAGACAATCGTATCAGCATTGATTTTGGTCTGCCCCTGTACAATCGGTCGACCAGAATTGGTATTGACCAGGCGGAACTTGGCGTCGAAAACGCCAGGCTACAATTTGATACGGCCCAGGATGAACTCATGATCCGGGTCGCCAACAGTTACTTTAACCTGTTGGCTTCAAAAGATAACAAGGAAGTGGCCAGGGTTGAGAAAATTGCGATCAAGCGACAAATGGATCTGGCGACCGAACGACTCGATGTCGGCCTTGGCACCCGCACTGACCTGTTTGATGCCCAGGCGCGTTTCCAGCAGGCAGACGCTGACCTCATTGCAGCGGATATCAGGATCAATAATGCGCGTCAGGCGCTGGTTGAAATCATCAGGGTAACTCCGGAGACGATCGCTTTACTAGAGTTTAGTTCTCCACTGGATCCTCCACAGCCCAATGATCTGGAACACTGGGTGAATCTTTCGCGAAATAACAACACCGAAGTCAAAGCGGAATCCCTGAACCTGCTGGTCGCTGGCCAGGAAATTGACCGCCAGCGGGTGGCGCGTCAACCGACCCTCAGTCTGGACGCCAGTCAACGTTGGAGCAACTTTGAGGGGATCACTGCTTCTGACGAAGACGTCAGTGCAACCTTTGTCGGGCTTAGCCTGAATTGGCCCCTCTATCTTGGTGGCACGATCAATTTACGCACCAACCAGGCGGGCCTGCAGTTCAATGCCTCTGAACAGGTGCTCGAATCGGTCAAAAGACGGGTCGAGTCGGAAGCCACTACCGCGTTTCTTGCGGTGACCAGTGGCATTAGCCAGGTACTGGCATTGGAACAAGCCATCCGGGCAGGAGAAAGCGCATTGAAAGCAAAGGAGGAAGGATTTAGCGCAGGCCTGACGACAAACCTCGATGTACTGGATGCACAACGTGACCTGTCGAGATCAAGAACTGACTATCTTCGCGCCAGGTATACCTATATCGTTTCATTGCTGGAACTGGAACAGGCTGCAGGCAATCTTGATGAAGATGATATACGGTTTATCAATGAATGGTTAAGTGAGCAGGGTTCTAAATCTCCAGCCAATTAGAAAAAAAGCACTAACCAATTCAGGTTTTCCAGAATACCGGGGTAAATAATACCAGCAGGGTAAACAGTTCCAATCTGCCCAACAGCATCGCTACGATCAAAACGCCTTTCCCGGCGTCGCTAATCCCGGCATAATTTTGCGCTACCTCTCCGAGACCGGGGCCGAGGTTATTCAGACAGGCGCTCACTGCAGAAAAAGCCGTGACCGGGTCACTGCCGGTTGCCAGCATACACAACAGCAGTACCACATAGCAGATGACATATAACGACAGAAACCCCCAGACAGCGTTTATTACATTGTCGTGTACCAGTTTGCCGCCGAGTTTGATTGGAATCATGGCATTAGGGTGTACCAGGCGCGAGATTTCGCGACCTCCCTGTTTGTACAACAGGATGACCCTGATAATTTTCATCCCACCTGCTGTGGAACCAGCACAGCCTCCAGCGGTGCTGGCCAGAATAAGCATGACAGGTAAAAACGATGGCCACAAATGAAACTCAGAGGTGACAAAGCCGGTAGTTGTCAGCACTGAGATGACCTGCACAGTGCCATTAATAACTGTATCCTGGAGAGTTGGGAAAAACTCTGCCTGATACAGTATCCCGATGCAAAGCATGGATACCAGCGTCAGCATTCCAAGATAAACCCTGGCTTCAGGGTCGGTCAGGTAGGCTTGCAACCGACGCGATCGAAACACGCCATAGTGCAGCGCGAAGTTAAATCCGGAAAGTAGCATGAATACCGCAGCGACGAGGTTGACAGCAGGGCTGTTAAACCAGGCCAGACTGGCGGTATGGGTTGAAAAGCCACCAATAGCTACCGTGGAAAAAGAATGCCCCAATGCATCAAACCAGGTCATTCCGGCAAAGTAATAGGAAAACATGCAGCCAAGAGTCAGCAAAACATAGACATACCAAAGCCTTTTTGCAGTCTCTGCAATGCGTGGCGCGAGCCGACTGTCCTTGACCGGACCCGGTGTTTCAGCGCGATACAATTGCATCCCCCCAATGCCCAGCATCGGCATGACTGCAACGGCCAGAACAATAATTCCCATGCCGCCCAGCCATTGTAATTGTTGTCGGTAGTAGAGAATCGAGGGCGGCAAACTGTCTATGTCCGTGAGAATGGTTGCACCGGTCGTGGTCAATCCTGACATTGACTCGAACAAAACCTCAACCAGGCTGAGTGACGGAGCTTCAAGTAACCACAAGGGCACAGCACCCATCCCGGACAATACCGTCCAAAACAAAACAACAATCAGAAAACCATCCCGAAAATGCAGTTCACCATGACGTTTCCGGAGCGGCAACCAAAGAATAAGTCCAAGCCCCAGAATCAACAGAAAAGCGCTCAGGAAAGGCCTCAGCTGACCATCATCCATGAGCCAGGAAATAGCCAGCGGTGGCAACATGGTGGTGCTGAACAATCCCAGCAGGATACCCAGAATTTTATATACGACGCCAGAACCCATGTCGCGAGCCTAGAAAAAAGTGGCTGAAACCTGGAACAATTTCTCTACCTCAGGCATTTTCTTTTTGTTGATAACAAAGATGATGATGTGATCATGTTCTTCCACCACAGTTTCCTTGTTCAGCTTGACGAGTTGATCCTGGCGCAGGATTGCACCCACAGTAGTGTCTTTGGGAAATTTTATTTCGGATAGCTTGCGCCCCACCAGCCTTGAGTGCGTATGATCGCCGTGAGCGACTGCTTCTATCACTTCAGCGGCACCACGGCGTAAGGAATGGGCCGCGATTACATCGCCACGGCGAACCCGTGAAAGCAGGGCACTGACGGTGGAAACCCTTGGAGATATAGCGATATCGATTACACTATTCTCGACAATTTTAACGTAGGCCGGGCGGTTAACAATGGCCATAGTCCGCCTGGCCCCCAGATCCTTGGCCAGCATTGCGGACAGGATATTGGCTTCATCAGCATTGGTCAAAGAACAGAAGAGCTCCATGTTGTGGATGTTTTCCCTTTTTAGCAGTTCTCTGTCTGCAGCATCACCATGTAGTACAAAGATATTCTCCAGCTTTTCGGATGCCAGTTGGGCCCGCTTTTCGTCCCGTTCGATCAACTTGACCTTATAGCCACTTTTTTCCAGTGACAATGCGAGTTGCAACCCGATATTACCGGCCCCGGCCAGGATCACCTTGTTGCCAACATCCTCGATTTTGCGCAATTCCTTCATTACCTTGCGGATGTCGTCTTTGGTCGAGATAAAAAATACTTCATCATCAGGTTCGATCACGGTGCGACCGGTGGGAATAATTGCGCTATCACCCCGGTAAATAGCCGCTACCCGGGTATTTACCGAGGGCAGGTGGTCGTTAAGTTGACGCAATTGCTGCCCAACCAGTGCGCCGCCGTAATAAGCCTTTAGTCCCACCAGTTGAATCTTGCCTTCAGCGAAATCGATAACCTGCAATGCACCGGGGTATTCAATCAGGCGCTTGATCTGGTTCGTGACAATTTGCTCCGGACTGATAATTGTATCGATAGGAATGCACTGGTCGCTGAACAGACTCTTATGGGCCAGGTAGTCTGAAGAACGCACCCTGGCCATTTTTGTCGGGATTTTAAACAGGGTATGGGCGACCTGGCAGGCCACCATATTCACTTCATCGGAATTGGTCACCGCAAGTAACAGATCAACATCTTTTGCGCCCGCCTGAATCAGCACTTCAGGGGAGGAGGCCTCACCGGTAATTGTGCTGATGTCCAGCTTTTCCTGGAGTTCGCTCAGCAACCCACGATTGTGATCAATCAGGGTAATATCATTTTTTTCATTTTCATTGGACAGAATCTCCGCGATGGAACTACCGACCTGCCCGGCACCCAGTATGATAATTTTCATGATATGTTCATGCTGCAATCAATTTAGTTTGTCGGGTCATCAGCGAGCGTCCTGTGATTTTTTCAGGCGACAATAGTAAAAACCGTCACCACCGTGTATTCCGGGTAACCGTTGTTTACCATAGCGCATTTCAAGGCCAGGGATATGGCGGATCGACTCAACGACAACATCTTGCCGACTACTGACAAATTGTTCAATTACCTGATCGTTTTCAATGGTCATGATAGAACATGTGACATATAAAAGCATGCCATTGTGGCGCAACATGGGCCAGGCAATATTGAGCAAATTCAGCTGCTGGTGAGCAAAACGCTCAAAATCCCCGGGCTGCCGTCGATGACGTATATCCGGATGACGACGGATCACGCCGGTACCGGAGCACGGTACATCCAGCAGGATACGATCCCAGGGCTCGCCATTCCACCAGGCGGCAAATTGCTCAAGCCCGGCATCCTGAATATCGGCCTGCAAACCGGTTCGTTCGAGGTTTTGGCGAATACCTTCGACCCGCTCTGGTAAATCCACGGCGGTCAATTGTATCGTCGGTTCGGCTTCGAGCATTGCACAGGTTTTCCCTCCGGGTGCCGCACAGGCATCCAGCACACGAAGACCCGGTTGCAATGACAGCATTACCGTACATAGCTGGGCGGATTCATCCTGTACAGAGGCCCAGCCCTCGGTGAACATCGGCAACTTGTCAACGGTGGTTGGCTGTTCCATGATCAAACCGAGTTCACTATCGAGTGTCTGTCGGCCAGGCATCTGTCTCGAATCCAGTAATGACAGATAGTTTTCCCGGGTAGTTTTCTGTTTATTTACCCGCAAGGTCATCGGCGGCTTCTGGTTGCTCGCGGCGAATATTGCAGCGGCCTGTTCGGACCAGCAGTCACAGATCGCCTGGTAGAGGAATGGTGGAAAAGCGCATTTTTGTGACGCCGTCAATGATTGCTCCATAGCAGTAATTTCATTCGCATCTTTACGCCGCAGGTACTCGCGTAATACACCATTTAGCAACCCTCTGGCCCAGGATTGTTTGCTTGCCTCCAGGGCTTTGACCGTCTGGTTGACGGCGGCATGATCCGGCGTGCGCATAAATCCCAGCTGGTACAACCCGATCACCAGGAGAAAATGCACCATCCTGTCTTTTTTACGAACAGGCCTGGCTAGCAAGCGGGCCATCAGACCATCCAGGTAGTAATATTGTCTGCATCCACCATAGGCCAGTTCTTGCAGCAAGGGGCGCTGTGAAGGGGATGTGCGCACTGACTGAGAACTCATGGTCTTGTCCAGGGAACGACCCTGGTCAATAACATCTCGAAGGATGTGCGCCGCACAAAGCTGAACATTGAGTTTAGCCAAAGCGTTCACCCGGAATAAGTTTTACCCCGTTGAGGAAGGCTTGTGCGTCCATTGGTTTGCCACCAGATTTTTGCAAGTGGGTGATCATCAGGTTACCCCGCCCCGTTTTTACCCTGATTCCAGCCCTGGTGGCGGTTAAGATTTCACCAGCTTGCTGCAGTGGGTTCTCGCCTTCGACCGGCTTATTGTTCTCTGAGGTATCGGGTTCGAGTCTGGTCTGTAACAAACGTAAACCATTTCCCCGTAACATCGTGCGCGCCATCGGCCACGGATTAAATGCGCGAATTTTTCGATCGAGGCAGGCAGCAGACTGTTGCCAGTCAATTTTCGTTTCTTCCCGGCTTAGTTTTCTGGCGTAACTGGCAAGCTGATCCTGTTGGGGCATGGCTGGCAATGTGCCTGCCAGGATAGGATCAAGAGAATCTGACAGCAGTGCGCCTCCCGCAGCAGAAAGTTTGTCATGCAGGCTACCCCCTGTTTCTGTTTCTGCAATTGGAATTTCTACCCGGGATAACATTGGCCCAGTATCCAGACCAGCCTCCATTTTCATCAGGGTAATGCCGGTTATTTGGTCACCTGCTTCGATAGCGCGTTGAATAGGTGCGGCACCTCGCCAGCGGGGCAAGAGTGAAGCATGCACATTGATACACCCGAGCTTTGGAATTGAGAGCACATCAGGAGGCAGGATTAGCCCGTACGCAGATACCACAATCAGGTCCGGTTCTAGCCTGGCCAGCGCATCAATTTCACTGGCAGACTTAAAAGACGTGGGCTGGACGACCTTCAGATTGTGATCCAGGGCCAATTGCTTGACCGGGGATGCCGTCAGTTTTTTGCCGCGTCCGGCAGGACGATCCGGCTGGGTGTAAACTGCCACTACATCGATGTTGGGGTGAACCAGCAAAGCTTCCAGACTCGGCAGTGAAAATGCCGGAGTGCCGGCAAAAACGACATTCATCGATGAATACACTACACTGATGGTAAATCCAGACGGAATAAACGCGTTTAACGATACAACTGTTCAAGCAGTCTCAAACTCGACCAGCTTTAGCTCTTTGAGCAATTTCTTGCGTACCCGGTCCTGTTTCATGCGTGACAGATAATCAACAAATACCTTTCCGTTCAAGTGATCCACTTCATGCTGGATGCAGATCGACAATAATCCGTCGGCCTCGATCTCAAAAAATTGCCCATCGACATTCTGCGCCTCAATGCGAACCCGGTCCACTCTCTCAACCATCGCAAACACACCCGGCACGGAAAGACACCCCTCTTCAGATTCTGTGGTGCCTTCGAGTTCAAAAATTTTCGGATTAATGAATACCATGAGATTGTCTTTTTGCTCCGATAGATCCATCACCACTACCTGCAAAGGCACGTCAACCTGAATTGCTGCGAGGCCTATTCCTGGCGCTGCGTACATGGTTTCAGTCATATCGGAAACCAGTTTTTCGAGTTTCTGATTAAATACCGTTACCGGTTTGGCGCATTGTCGCAGCCGTTTGTCCGGATAAACCAGTATGTCTAGAATTGCCATGGCCAAATTGTATTCTTACCAGCGCTGTACGTCCAGCCACCAGGTGACAAGCAGCGAACGATCTGAAGGGTAACTGACCCTGTCTGAAACCGGCACGCTCTGTTATTCCAGACACCTGTTTCTAGCGAGCCCCCAGGTCTGACTATGCCAATGTTTTCGCTTGTAGGTAAAGTGAAGCATAGATAAAGTTATCTCAAGGAAATCTTGATTCTGAAAATAATCCTGGCGGGTGATGGATCAAAGAAACCGGGCGAATGGTAAGGATCATCGGGTTAAGTCAATTGCATAGTTAGTGTAGAATTAACCGGGGAGCACTTTCAATTGCCACGTTGCCATTGAGAACGCCCCCTGACCCATCCTGAATACATTAATATACTGCGTGAGCGCTTAGAGGAGCCCGCAAACAAAGGACTGACATGGCATACCTGAACCACCTTTACTGTAGATACTTTTATTACCTGGTGATTGGCATCATCACGTTGCTTACCGTGTCAGCTTGCGCGGTGAAAACAGAAAGTTTTACCGCTCAGCAGCCAACCATTGACCTGGATATACTGCAAACACTGCCCGAGGAAAACGTATCCTACGACCACCAAGTCAGACCGATACTGGAGCGCCGATGCGTCGTCTGCCATGGTTGCTATGATGCACCCTGTCAGCTAAAGCTTTCTTCCCCTGCCGGTATCAGCCGTGGCGCCAGTAAGGTAAAGGTTTATAATGGCGCACGCTTCAAGGCGATGTCACCAACAAGGCTGTATATCGACGCGATAACCACCAAAGAGTGGCGTAATAAGGACTTTCATAGTGTGCTGAACGAAGGGCTGAACTCCCCGGCGCACAATCTCGATCAGTCAGTGATGTACAAGATGCTGCGCCTTAAACAGATTAATCCACAATCACGTGTTGGTATGTTGTCCAATGAAATCGATCTGTCGCTGGGCCGCATGCAGACGTGTCCTGCGAACGATGAATTTGATAAGTATGCAGATAAATTCCCCAGCCAGGGGATGCCGTTCGGGATGCCCAATCTGGAAGATGAGGAATATCGTATTCTGGTTCAATGGCTCGCACAGGGTGCGCCCGTTCCGGAAGTAAAGCAACCATCAACAATTGCTGCCAACCAGATTGAGCGCTGGGAAAAATTCCTCAATGGTACTGATAACAAAAGCAAGCTGGTGGCGCGTTACATATACGAACATCTGTTTGTCGGCCATATGCACTTTACCGGCACCGACAACCGGGAATTTTATCGTCTGGTACGCTCATTTACGCCCACTGGACAGCCGGTTAATGAGATCGCAACGGTTCGTCCTTATGACGATCCAGGGCCGGTTTTCTACTATCGTTTGATCCGATATCCCGGAGATATTGTTGCGAAGTCACATGTGGTCTACGAATTGTCCGATCAACGGCTGGACCGCTACCGGGAGCTGTTCATTGAGCCTGATTATCGGGTGCCGGTGTTACCATCGTGGGAGCCATTAATTGCAGCCAATCCGTTCAAGGCTTACAAGGAAATTCCACCGCGTTCACGCTACCGGTTCCTGCTTGACGATGCGCGCTACTTCATCGAAGGTTTTATCAAGGGTCCGGTCTGCCGCGGCATGATAGCGCTGAACGTAATTGAGGATCAGTTCTGGGTAACCTTTGTCGATCCAGATGTCGACACCATGCTGGATACCCCGGAATTTCTTGATGAGGTAGCAGACTATCTACAAACCCCCTCTGTACAGGGCGGGAAAATTCGACTGTTGAGCGCCTGGAAGGGTTACCGAAAGCGCGAGCAGCAATACGTCAAACAGCGTTTTGAACATATTTCTACGCTGTCCCAACAAGATATCAAGGATGCAATTGATTTGCTCTGGGATGGCGACGGCACGAATCCGAACGCCGCACTGACGATTTTTCGTCATTTTGATTCGGCCTCGGTAGACTATGGCTTCACAGGCGATTACCCTGAAACTGCCTGGGTGATGGACTATCCGTTACTGGAGCGTATTCACTACCTGCTGGTGGCTGGATTCAATGTCTTCGATAATCTGAAACACCAGCTCAACACGCGACTTTACATGGATTTTCTACGTGTGGAAGGGGAAGATATGTTCCTTAGTTTCCTCCCGACTACCCATCGCAAGACTATCCGGGATAGCTGGTACGAGGGTATGCGTGAAGATAGACAAAAGGATATCGGGGATTATGATGCCCTGATGGCCAGGGACATCGTGACCGGTTATCAGACCGATGACCCGCAACGAGAGTTTTATCAGCACCTGGAGCAAAAATTTGCCAGTGTGCTTGAGCGTGACGAAGTCATCAACCGTTGTGATATGCCACCCTGCTATGGAAAAGACGCGTCTGCGGACAAGCGCAGGGCAGATTCTGCAATGAGTCAGATCGCGGGTATAAAGGGTACCGTGCTGGTAACCTTTCCGGACGTCGCTTTTGTCCGTGTTCGGCGCCATGGCGAACCGGAAATTGACCTCGCGTATAGCATCATTCGCAACAAGGCCTATAAGAACGTCAGCTCTATTTTCAAGGATGAGAAAGATAGTGCTTTGAGAGATTTCAGCAACGATACGCTAACCGTTGTGGACTGGCTGGAGAGTTCCTATCCGAATTTCTTTTTCAGCGTTGATATCGATGAGGTGAAGTTGTTCGCAGAGCGTTATGCGGCAATACAGGGTCGTAAGGATTACGAGATTTTTGTCAGCCAGTATGGTACCCGACGGACCAATCCGAACTTCTGGGAGATGGCTGACTGGTTCCAGCAACAGTATTTGCGTGAAAAACCCGTTCTGGCTGGATTATTTGATCTGAATCGCTATCAGAATCGCTAGTTATAAACTGGTATCTATCAGCCTGCGTACTCTTTGCAGATCGTCTTCGTTATCCACCCCCGCTGGCGGAATCTCAAGTGCCCGTGTGCAGGCAATGATTTCGCCGTGCCAAAGGACACGCAGTTGTTCGAGCCGTTCGAGTTGTTCCAACGGGCAGGGTGGCCTGCTGGCAAACTGGCGAATATAGGCGCTCGAACAGGCGTAAATTCCGAGGTGGCGGCTGGCACTTGAAAATGCACTGGTTGCAAGGCTGGAACTACCATCATTTCGTACCCAGGGGATTGGCGCACGACTGAAATACAGGGCCGTGTCTGCTGCGCCGGTCACTACTTTTACCACTGCAGGATCGATAAATTGGTCTTGATGGTCTAGCGCAGTACACAGTGTCGCCATCACCGCGTCGGGCTGATCGTCCAATAGCGAAGCCACTTGCCTGATCAGAGCCGGTGGCATCAATGGTTCGTCACCCTGCACATTGACCACCGTGGCCTGGTCTGAGAGCTGGAGTTTTTCACAAGCTTCGGCAATACGATCGCTACCTGATTGATGATCGCTGGAAGTCATTATGGCGCGGGCACCGGTTAGCTGTACTGCAGAAAAGATTCTACTGTCGTCAGTGGCCACGGCGACGGATTTTGCACCACTGGATATCGCTGCTTCCACTACCCACTGAATCATTGGTTTGCCGCCAATATCAATGAGTGGTTTGCCTGGCAATCGACTGGACTGGTAGCGTGCCGGGATCACCACATGGAAATCAGTCATATTTGGTGCCTGGTTCTAGTTTCCGGGGTGTAGCGGAAATGCAGATTTGATCGAGCCTGAATTTGAGTAAATCAAAAAATTCGGGTGAGAGCCGGGCATGGACTGGCAGCACCCAACTGTTGGAGGATGGTGCTAGTTCCGTACATTTAACGGCATCCTTTTCGGTCATGATTATAACGTCCTGCTCACCGGCGAAGGTAAAATCTTCTGGTGCGTAGATATGATGGTCGGGAAACACATGTGGAATAATAGAAAGGCCAATCCTTTTCAGAGTGCTGAAAAACCTTTCCGGATTGCCAAGCCCTGCCACCGCGTGCACAGTTTGGCCAGCGAAGGCCGAAAGCTTGCGCCGGGTATCAGGATGGTCAAGCCGCACCATTGCCTCTGCCTCGATGTGCATCGCAAACGCAGATTCGCCTATGGTGTCGCGAGGAGAATTTACCACCTGAATATGTGCCCGAGCCACTTCACTTCGAGCCTCGCGCAAGGGGCCGGATGGAAGACACCAGCCATTGCCAAAGCCGAGCTCACCATCGATAACGACAATATCAATATCCCTGGCCAATGCAAGGTGCTGATATCCATCATCGCTCACAACAATATTGCACTGGAATTTTTCCACCAGCAGTTGGGCACTGCGGACCCGATCAGGTCCGACCACCACTGGCACATGACAACGGCGGAATATCATAAGCGGCTCATCTCCCACCTCCACCGCGGTATCGGCAGCAACAATTGCCCGCGGCCAAAAAGAGGATGACCCTCTGTAGCCTCTGGCGATAACCCCGGGCTTAAAACCCTGTTTTCTCAGGTATTCCACCAAAGCGATTACCAGCGGCGACTTGCCGGTACCGCCCACGCTGATATTGCCCACCACGATCACCGGGACCGGAATCCTGTGTTGTTTCAGCAATCCTTTATCGTAGACCCGCCGCCGACACCACATCAATCCTGTGTACATCCAGGCTACGGGCAATAATACCCAATTCAGCCAACCTGGATCCTGCCAGCCTTGCTGCAATCGTGTGATCAATTTTAATAATTCATATCCGCAAACTCCCCTTTGCGTCTGGTCATGAATGCCTGTAGCGCTTCGTCAATGGCTGGATCCAGGGCCGGTGCCTGATAGTCGTTCAACATTTGTTTCCAGATTTTATTGGCCCGCTTCACGGCGTCCATAGATCCTTCCGATTCCCATTGTTCGAAACTATTATTATCGGCAATGGTTGAGCGATAAAACGCGGTTTTAAAGTTATTCTGGGTATGATCACAACCGAGGAAGTGATTGCCTGGTCCAACCTCTCTGACGGCACCCATTGCCTGGCCGTTGTCTGACAGGTCGAGTCCATTACACAGAACTTGCATCATGCCAAGTTGATCTGCATCCATGATCAGTTTTTCGTAGCTTGAAGACAGCCCGCCTTCCAGCCAACCAGCGGCATGCAAGACAAAATTAACGCCAGCATTCACGGTGGGCAGCAGGGTATGGGCACTTTCATAAGCGGCCTGGGCATCCGGCACTTTTGAGCCACACAATGAGCCGCCGCTACGAAATGGTACCCCCAGTCGCCGCGCCAGGGCGGCGGCACCATAGAGCACAATGGCCGGCTCCGGAGTGCCGAAGGTGGGAGCGCCGGATTGCATAGAAATTGAACTGGCAAAGGTGCCAAAAATCACTGGCGAGCCTGGTCGAACCAACTGGGTAAACGCCATTCCAGCCATTGCTTCCGCCAGTAATTGCGCCAACGTACCTGCTGCGGTCACCGGAGACATGGCCCCGGCGAGTATAAACGGCGACACAATACTGGCCTGATTATTTCGCGCATAGACCTCGGACGCGCCGAGCATGGTTTCATCAAATGTCATCGGCGAATTGGCATTGATCAGGTTGATGACCACGGTATTGTCTTTGACATACTGTTCGCCAAACAGGATCTTGCACATATCCACTGTATCCTGGGCGCGGTCAGGATGGGTAACCGACCCCATAAATGGTTTGTCACTGTATTTCATATGGGTATACACCATATCGAAGTGACGTTTGTTCACCGGCAAATCAGTGGGCTCGAGCACGGTGCCGCCGGAATGATGCAGTGACGG
>CAYOGN010000157.1:0-27416 GCA_964403545.1 uncultured Gammaproteobacteria bacterium | reverse complement strand
TTCGGGAGCGTAGTGATCGAGCGTGAATTCGGGATGTTGCCAGTTCAGTAATTGCTCGATTTGCCGTGCTGTGGATAGTACTTCCACATCGTGGCCCGGAGGTCCCATAATCTGTAGTGAAACGGGTAATCCCTCATCCCCAGTTCCCATAGGAATACTACAGGCTGGCATACCAGTCAGATTCGCATCGTACAAAAACCCTGCCCAGTCCAGCCAGGGGTGTTCGATGGGTCTGGTACCAATAGTGGTGGGATAGGTATTGCCATGGTGGAAGGCTTCACAGCCGAGAGTCGGAGTGATCAGGATTGTCGAGCGATTGCGTTTGAACATCTCCATATAGGCGTCATGAATATGAACTCTTCGTAGCTGCGCATCTTCAAAATCGTACTGGCTGAAGGTGCCGCCAAATTTTATGAATTCCCGGGCATGGAGCCCCATTTCCATACCCGCTTCCGACTCCTCCTGGCTGCCAGGGTGCTTGTGTTGATGCATGTCATAGGTGGCTGTGATCGCCCATGTGGCGGCGGATGAAGTTAATCCGGGATGATCAAATTTAACTGTATTGCCAGCAGTTTGAATTTTGCCAATGGTCTCTCTGAAGGCATGTCGAACATCTTGGTCTACCGGTGCAAATCCGAGGTTTTCAGAGGCGATGAGTGACAGGCCTTCCTGGTCGTGACCGGTACCGGAAGGGTGATTGATTCCACTATCAGCCAGCACCGAAAACATCAAACTGGCATCGGCGATAGATCGAGTCATCGGCCCGTAAGTAATTATGGATTCCCAGGTTGGAAACCCCGGTTTTCTCGGTACAATACCAAAGCTTGGTTTAAATCCGGTGATCCCGCAAAATGCTGCAGGAATCCGGATAGAGCCCCCTCCATCGCCACCCAGAGACATACTGCCAATGCCGGCAGCGACCGCGGTAGCGGCGCCGCCAGAAGAGCCACCAGATGTTCTTGATAGATCCCAGGCATTAGAGGTTCGGCCATACAAAACGGATTCTGTTATTCCACTGAGGCTGAATTCAGGGCAGGTTGTCTTGGCAAAAATCACCGCGCCAGCATCTTCCAGGCGCTGCACAGCCGCTGATGTCTCCGCCGGGACAAAATCTTTAAGTGTTACAGAGCCATTGGGACAGGGCACTCCAGCCAGCCATTGTGAGTCCTTGATTGTGATCGGAATTCCGCATAGTGGGCCGCCCTTTTTTCGGGCCAGCTTTTTATCTGCTGCAAGGGCAAATTGCCGTGCCCGATCATAGAGTCGCCGAGCGATGGGGTTAATATAAGGGATTAATTTTTCGGTGTGTTCGATCGTTGTTTCGAGCAGTTCGAGAGAAGAAATTTCTCCACGTTCAAGGGCTGCTCGCTGTTCAACAGCAGTTTTATGTACCCAGTTCATAACATTCCGATTTATCTGGCAAGGAATTTGGTGTTCCTTAGCGCATTTTATCGTTGTCCAACACAACGATATGATCCATAATGTAGTGATATTCACTATTGTTGTCAACAATATGAGCCAAGATGTAATCCTTGGGTTCAGTGGCTCCGTGACCCAGGCGGACCTCGCCCCAATCCGGCAGGCCGGACGCCTGGGTGATTACGCAGTAGTATACCGAACAGAGCGAAACCATCAGGGAGGGGGGTATGGAGACCAGGATCGACATCCACTGACCTGGGCGGTGTCGGTGTATGTCGATGGCCAGTTGTGTCGGGTGTTTAATGCCAGGGGTGCGGGCCGGGAATGGAATAGCCTGGATAGACTAAGCGCCTGGTTACGGGAGCAGGGGTTCTGGACCTGGTGGACCCGAAATGACCTCGAACTGCTGGGTGCCGCCGACACCGATGAAGAGATTGGATCATTGAGCAGCAATGGAAATATTCCTCCTGCTCCCGGGCCGTAATCTCCTGCCCAGATCAATTACGCTAAAACCATTATCCGTCGATATAAACTGGTTGTGGATCCGGTTGTGGTTGAAAGGCATGCGAATCTCCACTGACAAAAGATACTTCACATTTTTCTTCGGTAAAATTGTTGATGCCGAACTGCCAGTCATGATGGGGCCATAAATATTCAGCGGTCAGGGCATGGGGCTTATAGACGGCGGTGTAAAGGGTGCCAAATCCCCGGTTGTATGCCGTATTGAATACAGGCGGGCGAAGAAATCCTGCCAATAGGCCTTCCGCTGTTTCTTCTTCATTGGACAGGATGGACTGAATGGCGGTTTCCCGTTCCAGGGTGGCAGTGGCCCAGGCGTGTCGAGGCCATTCTATTTTTCCCTGGTGGTTGGTTGCAATGGGTACCTGGCGGACAACAGGCGATTTGTCCGGTGTGATGTAGACGGTGGCAAATCGTTGTTGCCTGTCCACTACCGTTATGTTGTACGACATATGGGTTGGAACCCGCTTTAATACTGCGACAGCGGATTCAGTGTCGTGGCAAAACTCAAGAATGTATCGCAGTATGACAGGGATGCCAAAACCTTTGCCAACGTCTACCCGGCCACCAAACGCCAGTGATACTGCAAGGCCTGATTCGTTTATGCCGTCAAGCACACCCCACAATGCATCGGACATGGCGATCACGACCTGGTCGTTCCATTTTGTTCGAAGTAGCACACCTTCGAATCGCCCAGGGTTGTAGTCATAGTTCCGAATCAGCACCGGTTCGTCACCAGTCCATACCCCCTGCGTGCACCCTGATAAATAGGGCGGTGGGCAATACATCGATAGAAATCTGGCATGACTGTCAGCCCCTCCGGCTAACTCTGTCAGGGATTGATAAGTAGGCTCGAGTTCAGGCATATGTCGCCTGAGCTGTTTGATGCATTCACCATATGGAGGCCTTGCCGCATCACCCTGAGATAAAAACCAGGATTGATAGTCCGGCCAGAAACTTTTAAATAGTGCGGACCACTTTTCTCCGGGCTTGTCTTCGTCGACAGATTGAAAAGTTTTCTTAATCTGCAACGACCTAATAGCCATCGTTGTTTACAGGATTTTAAATGCTCCGTCCTCCAGTGAAACAGGTGGGGTTGGAGCATTTTCTACCTCTTCCAGAGATACCCCGGTATAGTGGCCAACGATTCCATCGATCCATGCTTTTGCCCGATCATTCAATTCAAAATCTTCTGTCATTAAGCGTCCGCGGGTGATAAGAATACCTAAATCAGCGCCTTTGTAACGATAGTCTCCAGCACCACTGATACGAAGATAAAACCCGTGATTTTCATCCTCCACCGCGCGGCGGTGATAATCAAATCGGGTAAATGTGACACTATTATCTTCCTGCAGTCGCCAAATTCCGGACTCTGGGGCCTCGGTTATATAATCTACACTGTCGTCGACATGCTTGATGACCAACTGGCTCCAGTCATCGATATTCTCTGGATCGGACCAACGTTGATTGAGTTCCGCGATATCGATGTCAAAATCTTCACCGGAGAACTCCAGCAGATGAAAAAGAAACAAGGGCGCATCGGCATGGGCAAAGGCCGCATGATTGGTCATCGAACTGGCCCCTGTTACCCGCGGGTTAAGCTCACCGAGATAGAGTTCATCGTTATCAAGGTCGATCAGGAAATCGAGTTCGAAATATCCCCGGTAACCTTCCTCCCGCAACGCCTCCCCGAAGTCCCGCGTATAGCGCCTGGCCTTATCTCTGATTTCCTGGGTAAAAGCCTCGGCAAAAATTTCATTACCGCACCATCCTCCTTTATAGGGAGTCAGTTCCTTGAACCCCACCAGTTCTGTCATCAGTGGCCCGACA
Source organism: uncultured Gammaproteobacteria bacterium (assembly GCA_964403545.1). GTDB lineage: Bacteria > Pseudomonadota > Gammaproteobacteria > Arenicellales > Poriferihabitantaceae > VYFG01. The sequence goes on along the minus strand of CAYOGN010000157.1, from coordinate 23,648 downwards.
ATAGTCCCACACCTGGTGCTACAGGCTTCTATTGCGGATCCCCGGCAGTTAACCCTCTTCATGATCTTGATCTCGGGCTCGTCGATAATTTCGGCGCTGTACTTATTCCAGTCTTCTTCATTGGATATGAAATAGGTGGTTTTACCTGAGTCGCCAAATGCTGATTGCAATACCAGGTCGGTTCCGAGTTCTTTCGAGACTTCACAGAGCTCGGCGTAACTTTCCACCCGGGCCAGGACATTCGGTACGCTGGGCACACCGGCACGGTTGCCGATACGAACAGTTTCAATTTTATTGTCCATTTTCTGGCGTAACTTTGCTGGTGGAAACCATACGTCCAGGTCGATATCCTTGCACAGTCGTTCTGTTTCTTCGTCAAACATCAGGAATACAGCTTTGCCCCCCGGTCCACGATGTTCGACGTAGTCGATAACCTCCTTATGTTGTAACAGGTAGTTATTGATATCTTCTATGCCACCAAATTCCCGGTGGGGCTGTTCCTCTGGAATTCGCACATTTGGATGGCGGCCATCGAAACAATCAAGATAGTTGATATAGCGAAAGTTTCTCACCCATTCACTGATGCCTAGTAAATTAAAGTTGGTTGCACTAATAAAATATATGGGGGTTTCATTGCGATGAAAATATCGTCGGATATCAGAAATATTTCTCAGTTTTTTCATACTCGGGTTCCTGTTTTCTTCGGTACTGTTGTTTGTCAAGGGTTTGCTTCTCTGAATGCTGGTTTTCGCTGTATGGATTATTTTCGGGTACTGGGCCTTGAAAAACTGGTCGCCCCATTTAATACTGGCTTCGAGTCCGGGCACTAATTTTCGATACAGGGACTGATAAAGTTTCTGTCCCGTATTGATCGTCAATCCGTAAACTTTTTTGGTCTTTGGGATAACGACCTGTTTAAACAGGTCGCTATCAATGGGATTTTTCATCTTAGACTGGCCGCTTAGCGGACTCAATTAATGCCTGTTCGGTAAATACCTGCAGGCCAAGCTCGGGTTGATAGCCATGAATTTCTTTAACATCAAGCTTCTTCATAAATGTAATAATGCCTGCACTTATAATTTGACCCGGCACCAGGATAGGAAATCCTGGTGGATAGGGGATGACAAAGCTGGCCGATACGATTTCCCGACCATTTTCAATTTCTTGTTCAAGATCGCCTTCAGCAATGTCGACATACTCACAATTATCTTCGTTATAGGCGAGAAAAAATGCCTTTCGCAAATCACCTTCTGGGGTCTTGTTAGACTTGCCCAAAATGAAGGCATTGTGAAATCGGCTAAAGTCAGGTAGAGGGGGTAAATCCAGGGTAAGGGATTTCACCCGCTTTTCAAACAACTTCCGTTCTGAACGCCCGTATTCCTCTTGCTCGGTTTCGAGGTCATTAGCAATTTTATTCAATACATCGATCAGGAATGCAACGGAGCTTCGAGTGGTGCCGATATTGGTCATAAACAAAACTGTATTGCGAGAAGTTTTGTTTATCTGAATGCCGTGCTTGTCCATCAGATACTGATTCTTGAAAGTATCGCCATCGATGCCAGTGTCGCCCACATACAGGGTCAGCCTGGTTGGATCCACAACGAAATCATCCGTTGCCCAGGCTTCTTCCATGTGGTCATTCCCCCACCCGGATTCAGGATCAAAGTAGGCCTCAATCTTTGATGGGCGATATTCCGCAGGAACCAGGTCCCGGGCCACCAGAAATCGAAAATGTCGCTGGAGTTTTGGGCTCGTCGCAACCTGTTCTCTAATAGACATCGCCAGTTCAATCTGTTTTTGCACCATTTCATACCCTTCCAGCTCGACCTGGCGACGACCGAGATCCAGAGAGGCCAGGATCTGGTAGTTGGGGGAGGTAGAGGTGTGAGTCATAAAAGCTTCGTCAAAAGGCTCGGCAACCTTTTGTTTGAAATCCTGGTCATAGACGTGGATCATCGAACCCTGGCGAAGAGCGGTCAATGATTTGTGAGTAGATTGGGTGGCATAGACCCGGACCCTTACCTTATCCGGATCAGGTAACAGTGACGTTTCCAACAGTGTTTCGGTAGCAGATTCAGCAGATTGAGAATTCTGGTATTCTTTATATTTCTCACGATATTCCTTGCTACGATACTTTCTGATCAATTTACGCGCAGTTGCCATCGCCGTGCGCTGTCGATAAGTCGGGGTGAATGCAGCAAAAGCAAACCAGGCTTCATCCCAAAGAAACACCAGATCTGGTTTAATGGCCAGGCACTCCTCCATCACGCGTTCTACGTTATAAACAACACCGTCAAATGTACAATTGGTCAGTAACAGCATTTTTACCCGGTCGAGCTTTCCCGCATCCCGATAGGCAAGCAGTCGCTTTTTAATTTCAGCCAGCGGCACCGCTCCATACATGGAGAACTCCTCTAGCGGGTATGAGTCCAGGTAAGAAACATGGGCTCCTGACAGGACCATACCGTAGTGATGAGATTTATGGCAGTCGCGATCAATGAGTACAATGTCACCGGGCTGGACCAATGCCTGAACGACAATCTTGTTCGCCGTTGAGGTTCCGTTGGTCACAAAATAAGTACGCCTCGCACCGAACGCGCGGGCAGCATACTCCTGAGCCTTTTTTATTGGCCCATGTGGTTGAAGCAAGGAATCAAGGCCGCCCGAAGTGGCTGACGTTTCGGCAAGGAATATGTTGATACCATAAAACTTGACCATATCCTGAATCCAGTGGGATTTGGTTACTGACTTGCCACGGGAGATGGGCATGGCGTGAAAAACACCGGTCGGCTTACGACTGTATGCTCTGAGTGCGTTAAAGAAAGGGGTTTCATACCTCTCCTGAATTCCCCGGAGTAGATTCAAATGAAGTTCAAGGTAATCATCCTGCTGATAGAAAATTCGGCGAAAGGTTTTTGCTGACCTGCCGGCAATGGATTCTACCGACTCATCGGTTACCAGATACAAATCCAGTTCTGGTCGCAACACCGCGAGCATATCTCCGAGCAATGGGCCACAGCCGATGTCAGGCATATCGTCATACTCGACTTCGGAAATTGCATTCAGATAGCGCTGGAGAATCTGCAGGTGATTCTTCGACCGCAGCGGAAACTCATATCGGATGACACAAGCCTGAATATTGTAATTAAACAGTACCGCAATCAACGCATCTTCAAAACTCGGTACGGCAACGATATTATAGACAAAGCCATCTTCATCACGGCTTATCCTTTCGAAACCCTGCTTCAGAGTTTTGATTTCACTGCGCGCATTTTTATCAACAAAAAGGACTTCAAAATATGGTTTTTGATGATCATGTTCCTGCCCTCTTGTTCCTTTTCGAAATTCTCCTTGTTGTGTTACATCTATATCCAGTGATTCGGTTAAATCAACACCCCGAAGGCGGTAACTGCCGCTGGATAGCGCTCGAACAATTTTTTGCACGCATTGGGACAGTGTTCCGTAATCGCGCTTTCTGAACAGGTGCCACAGCAGTGCAATATCTTCATCAGAAGGGAAAGCCGTATATTCTTCAATGGTTTGTAAAACAGATAGCAGATCGTTCACTTTATCCCGAAGCCTGTCCTCTTTCTGGATATTTGACCGTCCTGAGCTTAGTCGCGTTGTGTGCTCAGCCAACTTGTGCCAGCCGTCAAATCGAAACTGGGTTGGACTGTGAAAATAGTCCAGTGTTGTTCTGTTTTTCAGTGGTTTTTCAGTGTTGTCGTCTTTCAATAATCAGTACCCCGGTTTATTCTTTCAGTGCGACATCAATTACTCCTGCACAGTATCATAATTTATATCTTATTATTATGCAGCAACTACTGTTTTCAAAAGTGGATGCCAGAGATGATTTTTTCCCAATTGTACGCTCGGTGGTATAATATATAGGCGTGGACTGCTAACGCTGGCCCGGCCCAATTATTCGTCAACAACCAATCAGGATATTCATTTTGGCGAGATGAGTGACAAAACAATCACAAATTTTATCAACGCTCCGGATATTGAATCTTCAACCCGGGATTACGCGGGCCGTTTCGGTGATGGTATCGGGCAATGGTTGCTCAGTCATCAGGTCGAGGCGACGCGCAGGGCAATCACTGAGCGGTGGCCTGAAACCCGGGGCCTGTCGGTACTCGATGTGGGGGGTGGGCACGGACAAAATGTAGAGCTCATCTATGAGTTGGGGCATCAATTGACAGTGGTCGGTAGTGATCAAAGCTGTACCGAAATGATCAAGGATCAAATTGAATCCGGTAAAACAATGTTTGATGTGGCACCGTTGTTGGAATTGCCCTATGGGGATAACAGCTTTGATATTGTGATTTGTTACCGGATTTTATCCCATATGCATTCCTGGCAGGAGTTGGTTGGGGAGTTGACCCGGGTAGCCAGAGGAATCATTCTGGTGGATTACCCAAGCAGAAAAAGTGTAAATTATGCTTCGGAATTGCTGTTTGTGATCAAGAAAAAAATTGAAAAAAACACCCGGCCTTTTAATTGTTTTGAAGATCACCTCGTCGACGACGAGTTTTCAGTATACGGCTATTCGAGATCGTACCAGTACAAGCAATTCTTTATGCCAATGGCGCTTTATCGAATGCTGGGCAATGTGGCGTTTGCTACCCGGATGGCAAGGCTATTTCGCAAGATCGGACTGACGGACAGACTCGGCTCACCGGTTATTTCCGGTTATAGTGCAGGCGAACGGCCGGGTGAAAAAGGTTGAGGACCTTCTGATCAGGTCAATGCGCCCCCGCAACTACTGCCTGCGCCTGCAGTACAGCCATAGCAATGTTTACCGACGACAATTTCGGCTCCATCAAGGTTGTCCAGGGTAATATCCCAAAGCCACTTTCTGTTCTGACCGCTGAGCGGAAGATTTAACATCTGGTTGAAGTCGCAGTCAAAAATTCTGCCCTGCCAGTCCACGCTCAGCAGATGGCGACACATAAGTGGTGAGATCGTTCGGGGGTTAAAATTTTCTGCCAGCAGTTGCAGATATCCGTCAAGTTGCCCGGTACGCTTGAGATAGTGTTCAAATCGGTTAATGGGCAGATTTGTGATGGTAAGCAGACTATTGAATTCGATCTCAAAATCTTCCATGAGATGGGTCTTATACTGCTGTTTCAGTACCTGCTGTGGCGATGGCAATACTGGCCCGACGGGGTTAAACACCAGGTCTAAAACTTTCTCCGGATCACGAGCGTAACCGAATGCATTCAGCAATTGTAATCCCCTGATACTCTTGTCGAATACCCCTTTTCCGCGTTGCCTGTCAACATTTTCACGGGAATAACAGGGCAGAGAACAGACGAGCCGAATATTGCGCTCGGCATACCACCGGGCAAGGTCTTGCTGATTCGGTTCATATAATACGGTAATATTGCAGCGCGATGTGATGCTGATTCCCAGATCCATCAATTGATCCACAAACTGGCGAAAATTTTGATTTAGCTCTGGTGCCCCACCTGTCAGGTCCACCGCCCTGATTTTGTTTTCCCCCGCCCATTGGACGACTTTTTCCATGGTCTCACGGGACATCATTTCGGTCCGTTTAGGGCCTGCCTCGACATGGCAATGTTCGCAGGCCTGGTTGCACAGATAACCGAGGTTGATTTGCAACTCCGATAACCTGGCTCTGGTCAATGGAAACGCATTGTGTTGGCGCAAGGTCTGGGTAAAGTCGTGGTAAACGCGTGTATCCATGAAAGGCTAATAGTTTAAAAATTGAATTTTTGTTGCTGCGAGATTATATCGTGGAGTCATCGTGAACATAAAAGTTCCATTTCAATATTGCCTGAACCCGGAGTTAGACAGATTTCTCTGGTTTTATTTTTCCACCATTTTTCGTTGAACTGACTTTATTACGGGTTGCTTTTGTCGTTGTCGGCTTGACCCTGAAAGCAGATGGGCAAATATCGTTAATCAGGCACTCGTCACATTTTGGCTTGCGGGCAATACAGGTATAACGGCCGAGCAGAATCAACCAGTGATGAGCATGTCGCTGGTACTTTTCAGGGATTAACTTCAATAATCCCTGTTCAACATCGACGACATTCTTGCCGGGTGCAATGCCGGTACGGTTGGAAACGCGGAAGATGTGCGTGTCGACCGCAATGGTGGAATGGCCGAAAGCGGTATTTAAAATAACGTTAGCGGTTTTTCTACCCACCCCCGGCAAAGCTTCCAGGGCCTCCCGTTCTGCCGGTACCCGCCCACCGTGTAAATCCATCAGAATTTCGCAAGTCCTGATGATATTATTGGCTTTGGTGTTGAACAATCCAATGGTTCTGATATAGGTTTTAAGTCTGGCGACCCCAAGCTTGTGAATTGCTTTTGGTGTATTTGCAACCGGATACAGTTTTGCAGTGGCAAGGTTTACTGACACATCCGTAGCCTGGGCCGATAAAATCACCGAAATGAGTAATTCAAACGGGGACTGATAAGTGAGCTCGGTAGCTGGTTCCGGCTCCTGTTTCTGCAGCCGGGAAAACATTGATTCAACCTGTTCGGGAGTCATTCAGGATTTTCTCGACTGTTTCTTTTGCGCTTCAATACTGCCTGGATTTCCTGTTTGAGGGCGGAACGTCTTTTTTCCTGTTTATGGGCCTGGTGTTCAGTCACCTTTCGCGCTGCGCGAGCAATTCTTTGTTCGGTATTCTGTCTTGCTTTGTCTACCTGTGGCTGGCTGAATGCCGGCCACAGACTGGATGGTACCGACACACCGGGTAGTGGCGCAGGAATCAAATCTATGCAATCGGTCGGACAAACTGGCAGGCACAATTTGCAGCCGGTGCATTGGTTAGCAATGATGGTATGCATCATTTTTCCTGCGCCGATAATGCAATCCACCGGACAGGCCTTAATGCATAGCTTGCACCCGATACAGCCAGATTCGTTAATTGTGGCCAGTAATCTGGGTTCTTCAATCCCATTGTCCGGGTTGAGCGGCAGTATGTCTCGATGGGTCAATCGGGATAATGCGGCAATGGTCGCCGATGCCCCCGGGGGGCATTGATTGATCTCTGCTTCACCGTCAGCAATGGCTTCTGCGTACTCCCGACATCGAGGATAATCACATTGGGTACATTGGGTTTGCGGCAGCAATTGATCGATTCGATCAACAAATCCTGTGGGACTCTCCTTCACTGGTAAATTACAATACTGCCTGACCAGTCCACTGAATCTCAATTCAGGTTCGTAGCTTGAAACGCTGAATTTTACCGGTGGCTGTTTTTGGCAGTTCGTCTACGATGATAATCTCGCGCGGGTATTTCCAGGTGCCGATGGCATTTTTAACATGAGCCTTGAGTTGCTCGCCGAGTTTTTCTTTCGCGACTGATTCGGTTTTACCGGGGTTCAGGATGATAAAAGCTCGTGGTTTGATCAGGCCGTCACTATCCTCGAATCCCACAACCGCGGCTTCCAGTACTGCCGGGTGAGAAACCAGCGCAGACTCAACTTCAAACGGTGATACCCATTGCCCGCTGACCTTGAACATATCATCGGTCCGCCCACAGTACACAAAGCGACCCTCAGGGGTTCGAGTGTATTTGTCGCCGGTACGAGTCCAGCCATCTTTGAAGGTTTCGCGGTTCTTTCCAGGTTGGTTCCAGTATCCCGGGGTTGTCGAGTTGCCCTCCACCAGTAGTTCACCAATCTCGTCACCATCTACTTCTTCACTATTTTCGTTGACCAGGCGTAACCTGTAGCCAGGCACCGCCGTACCTGAAGTTCCATAAACCACGTCATTTGGGGTATTTGACAGGAAGATATGCAGCAATTCAGTTGACCCGACACCATCGATGATATCGACGTCAAAAATACTTTTCCATTTTCCGCCGACTTCTGCGGGCAACGCTTCGCCAGCGGATACGCATAGCCGTAACCTTCCTGAGCCAATAGCCGGGCCACATTCAGGATGCGCCAGCATGGCTGCATACAGGGTAGGCACCCCATAATAAATTGAGGGCTGATGTTGTTTCAGGGTGTCAAATATATCCTGGGGTGTGGGGCGTGCTGACCAAAGAATAGTGGTGGCACCAACAGACATAGGAAAGCTCAGCGCGTTACCCAGTCCGTAGGCAAAAAATAACTTGGCGGCAGAAAAAACGACATCATCTTCCCGGATGTCCAGTACGGCCTGGCCAAAACTCAGTGCCGTTTCCATCATACTACTGTGGATATGAGGCACTCCTTTCGGGGTCCCGGTTGAACCCGATGAATACAGCCAGAAGGCAATATCATCTGCGCGGGTAGAGACAGTTTCAAATGTATTCGGTTGTTGTGCCACGACCCGGTGAAAACTGGCGTGTTCACCCTCTCCCTCACCGACCACAAATACTTTTTTCAGATCGGGCAATGCAGTCAATATTTCCTGTACCGTCGTCACCAGGGGTCGGGCAATAAAAAGTACCTCGGCCCTGGAATCCCTGAGAATATATTGGTAAGCATCAGCGCTCAGCAGGGTGTTGATAGCAACTGGTATCACTCCTGCGCGGATCGCACCAAGAAATACCGCTGGCCAGTCCACGGTGTCATGCATTAATACCGCTATTCGTGTACCAGCCTGAATCCCGTTGGCAATCAGCAGGTTTGCAACCCGGTTACTGGCAGACTGGAGTTGGCCATAGGTTACAGAATTCACCTGATCGACAAAGGCAGGCTTGTCCCCACGCCCCTGGTCTATATTTCTGTCGAGCAGGTCGGTAACAGCATTATATGGTTGTGGGTAGTGCATGATTTTGCCTCCGGATGGGTAAAATTTGAACTGAAAATTACAGGTACCAGTCAGTTTCCTTGTGGCCTCCGTCAACAAATGCCTGATATTCATTCAGCTTACAGCTGGTATAGGCGTGGATATATTGCTCCCCAAAGTAATTTTTCAGAAACCCGCTATTCCGACTCCGGGCAAAGGCGCGTTCAGGGTCAAGGGGGAGCGACGGGTCAATCTGCTCGCCTGCATTACCGGTATCAGCATCACCTGGAGATATCTGATTGCTGATGCCGAGGTGAATGCCGCCAAGCAGTGCCGCAAGCGTCAGGTAGGGATTGGCATCAGCACCGGCCACGCGGTGCTCTATACGCCTTGCATTGCCATGGCTTTTTGGAATGCGCAGCGCGACCGAGCGGTTTTCGAAGGCCCAGCTGGGGGTTACCGGAACGTATATATTCGGCACAAAGCGGTGGTAGGAGTTTACGTTTGGTGCCAGTATTCCCATGCAATCTGTCATCGTTTGCTTGAGTCCGCCAATGGCATGGTAAAGAAGCGGGGACCCACAATCGGAATCACCATATTTCCCGCCTCCATCGAATACATTGGACCCGTTTTTATCCAGCAGACTGATATGAAGATGTAATCCACTCCCCGATTGTTGTAGCCAGGGCCTGGCCATAAAACTGGCCCGATAGCCATGCTTGCGGGCAATGTTCAGTACCGCGCGGCGAAACATGATGCAGTGATCGGCAGCCTCAAGCAAATTGTCGCTGTGTTGTAAATTGATTTCAAATTGCCCAGGCGCATACTCCGCCGATATTGCGCCCGTTATCACGCCTTGCTGCTGACAACTATGGACAACTTCATCGAGATAAACGCTGAATTCCTCCACATCATCCATACTGTATACCTGGGTGGACCCAATACGTTGACCGGATATCGGAGAAACGGGGGCCTGCAACTGCCCCTGTTCGTCTCGTCGCTGGTCCAGCAAATAAAACTCCAGTTCAAATGCCACTACTGGTCGCAATTCCAGTCGGGTAAATTTCTCTATTACCCGGGCGAGAACATTCCGTGGTTCAAAGTAATAAGGTTTACCATCGAGGCTCTGGAAGCTCACCATGGCCTGGGCCGTGGGAATCTGCGCCCACGGTGCATTCACCAATGTACCTGCAATCGGCAAACCCACTTCGTCCGGATCGCCATCGGAAAATCCCATCCCTTCGGGATCCATACACTCCCCGGTGACCGCCAGTAAAAATGTGCCTCCAGGTGTCATCATGCCAGACTGGAACACCTTCTCCGCCTGCTTGATCGGGTAGCGTTTACCTCGGAAAACACAGGAAAGATCCGGGTAGTACACATCGAGGTATCGGGTATCCGGATATCGTTCAAGAAATTCAGTAAGAGATTCGGTGGCTGCCATTTATATCGCTCGCCGCAGGGAGGCCCGTGACTGATGTTGTTCCATAGCAAGCTCCACCAGACGATCAATAAGATTCGGATATGAAATGCCGCTTGCAGACCATAATTTCGGGTACATACTGATCGGGGTAAATCCCGGCAATGTATTGATTTCATTGAGATATACCCGATCATCTGTCTTGCTAACGAAAAAATCAACCCTCGCCAGGCCCGCACCATCGATCGCCTTGAACGCCCGGATAGATAATTCCTGAACGCGCTTCGCGGCGGCCTGCGAAATCTCCGCAGGTATCAGGGTTTTGGATTTGTCGTCAATGTACTTGGTTTGGTAGTCATAAAATTCTGCGCCGGGAATTATCTCTCCCACTACCGATGCCACGGGGTCTTCATTACCAAGCACCGCGCATTCAACTTCCTGGCAGTTTTCCATGGATTGCTCCACGATTATCTTGTTGTCGAACTCAAAAGCCAGATCGATGGCCTGTTCCAGGCTTTGGCGATCATGGGCTTTGCTGACCCCGATACTGGAACCCATATTGGCCGGTTTGACGAAGGCTGGAAAGCCGGGACCGGAGACTACGTCATCGATCACCCCGCCTGAGTTGCTATTCCAGCTGGAACGGGTAACTATCTGGCCTGGTGCCTGCGGAATGTCGGCCGCGGTAAACACCAGTTTCGCTAATGCTTTGTCCATGGCGATGGATGATGACGCAACCCCGCATCCGACATAGGGAATGCCAGCCATTTCAAATACCCCCTGAATAGTGCCATCTTCGCCGAAGGTTCCATGAAGAACAGGGAAGATGACATCCAGTGCAGGAACCGCAGAGTTTTCACCTTCAGCAGGTCTGAGGTTTCCCTGATGATAGAGCCCCAGGGTGACCTGGTTTCGGTCTTCCAGAGTTTGATTTATATCGGATAACGTCCGGACTTCCCTGTTTTCAATGAGTTGATCCAGCGAGGACGCCAGATGCCAGCGGCCGCTCTTGTCAATACCGATCAGGTAGACGTTGTACTTTTCGTGATCAATGGCTTCGAGTACCGATCGTGCTGATACCACGGAAACCTCATGTTCACAGGAACGACCGCCAAGGAAAATACCGAGGTTAAGTTTTTTATTCAATGCCCCCTAGACCGCGAACTGGCTAATAACCCGATTACAAAGTGCTATCAGACTCCCGATCCAGGGTAATATCGCGATGATCAACAGGATATTGACGGTCAGTACCATTGACATATTTCGATCCGGAGCTATCGCTGTCTCATTTTCAGGCGAATCGAAATACGCGAGTTTGATGATGCGAAGATAATAATATGCACCGATAACAGCCAGGCCCACTGCAATCACGGCAACCCAGACCAGACCAGCGTCGACCAATGCCTGGATAACTGAAAATTTGGCGAAAAATCCGGCCGTAGGCGGGATGCCCGCCATAGACAGCATCAACACCAAAAGCAAAAAAGCGGTCCATGGACTACGTTTACTCAGGCCTTTGAGATCGTCTAGTCGATCTGATTCATTACCTTTGGTTGCAAGAAAAAGTATCAGGCCAAATGCAGCCAGACTCATTACTGCGTATATCAGCACATAAAACAAAGACGCACTGTAACCGGTAGCGGTTCCACTCAAAATACCGCAGAGGAAAAACCCCATATGAGATATGGTTGAATAGGCCAGCATCCGTTTCAGGTTTTCCTGGGCGATAGCAATAATATTGCCAATGGCAATGGACAGTAAAGCCAGAATAATCAGCATTTGCTGCCACATACTATGTAAATCTTCGAGGCCACCGGCCAACAGACGCAGCGTAATGGCAAATGCTGCAATTTTCGGTGCAGCGCCCAGAAATGCAGTTGTGGAGGTGGGCGCGCCCTCATAAACATCTGGCACCCACATATGAAACGGCACCGCACCGAGTTTGAATGCCAACGCCACCACGATAAATACTACAGCCAGCGCAATGGCTACATTGTCGTGATCGGCATTACCAAGCACAGCACTGATTTTTGATAATTCCAGTGATCCGGTGAGCCCATATAGTAATGACATGCCATAAAGCAGGATGCTTGAGGCGAGGGCACCGAGGACGAAATACTTCATTGCAGCTTCCACTGCGAGTTTGTCGTCGCGGTAGAAGGCGATCATGGCATACAGGCAAAGCGACATTAGCTCAAGCCCGAGGTAGAGGGTCAGCAGGTGGTTGGCCGACGACATCACCATCATGCCGGTCACCGCAAACAGGCCCAATACATAATATTCGCTTTTGAAGATGTCCCGGTCTATATTATATTGGCGGCCGTAAACAAATGCGCCGACAGATACCAGGCAGATTGCAACTTTGAGCAGATCTGCCATGGGATCGGCAATAAACATATTGTTGAACGCCGTGGTCACCCCGGTATTGAAATTCGTCAGGATAATAATCGCGGTGACAATCAGGCTGCCCACAGAAAGCAAATAACTGGCTTGATGGGCAACTTGTTCGCGCATATACAGGGCGGCCACGAGGATCAGGCATGCCATAAAGGCAAGGAACATTTCCGGTGTGGCCGCAGCGGCCTTCAGGGATTCAACATTCATTGCAAATTAAATCAATTTTGATTGGGCCGTGTGTTGCAGCAGATTGTCGATAGTGGCATGCATGACATCCAGTATCGGGTTTGGCCAGACACCAACGATCAACACCATCGCAGCCAGAATACCGAGAAACAGAATCTCACGACTGTTTACGTCGACAAGACCCGCTACGTCGTCACTGGTAACTTTTCCGTAAATGACGCGCTTGACCATCCACAGCGTATATGCGGCGCCAAAGATCAGGGTTAGTGCTGCAATAATGGCGAACCAGGGATTTGCCTGGAATGAACCCATAATAACAAGAAATTCCCCGACGAAGCCGGAAGTGCCGGGCAGGCCGGTATTTGCCATCGCGAACAACACCATAAAGGCGGCAAAAATCGGCATCGGTGTGGCGATTCCACCGTAGGTACTGATCATTCGGGAATGCAATCGATCATATAGTACTCCCACGCAGAGGAATAATGCGCCGGAGATAAAACCATGAGAGATCATTTGCATCATTGCGCCTTCAGCACCCTGACTATTGAAAACAAACAAACCAAGGGTGACAAAACCCATATGAGAGATCGAAGAATAGGCAATCAGCTTTTTCATGTCCTGCTGCACCAGCGCTACCAGGGCAATATACACCACAGCAATCAGTGAAAGCGTAATCATAAACCAGGCCAGTTCATGACTGGCGTCTGGCGTAATCGGCATATTGAAGCGAATAAATCCATAACCGCCCATCTTCAACATGATTGCCGCCAGAATGACTGATCCACCCGTGGGTGCTTCCACATGGGCATCCGGGAGCCAGGTATGGACCGGAAACATCGGTACTTTGACCGCAAATGCAGCAAAGAATGCGAGGAAGATATATATCTGCGGGCTCAGTCCGATCTTGAGTCCGTGATAGTCGAGAATACTGAAGCTACCGCCACTGAGATTGTATAAATAAAGGATTGCCACCAGCATCAAAAGTGAACCGAGCAGGGTAAACAGAAAAAACTTGATGGTGGCATAAATTCTGTTCGGCCCGCCCCAGATACCAATAATAAGAAACATCGGTATCAGCATCGCTTCCCAGAATACATAAAATAATACTGCATCGAGGGCCGAGAATACGCCGATCATAATCCCTTCCATGATCAGAAAAGCAGCCATATACTGGGCAACCCGCTCGGTGATAACCTGCCATCCAGCGATGACTACAATTACCGTGAGCAGGGTGGTAAGCAGGATCAGCGGCATTGAGATACCGTCCACACCGAGGGAATACCAGATATTGAAACTGCTAATCCATGTACTGTTCTCGGTGAACTGCATCGCCGCGGTGGTGACATCGAAGCGGGTATAAAGCGGCAGACTCAAAATAAATATCGCCACGGAAAATCCCAGCGCAAGCTTCCTCGCCAGTGGCGCGCGATGGTCACCTCCGGTTCCGAGGATCATGACGCCGCCAATAATAGGCAGCCATATCAGGATGCTGAGCAGATTATTTTGCATAAAACGAACGAATTAAATGAGAAGTATTTTGGTTCTATATCATTCGAAAATTCAGCCCGCCCATACAAATACGGTAACGAGCACAAAAAGGCCAATTATCATGGCGAATGCATAGTGAAAGGTTTTTCCAGTCTGACCTTCGCGCATCATGCCGGATAATAATTTCACGGTTTTGGCGGACCCATTGACGATCACACCATCGATCAATCCGGCTTCTGAATACTTGTTAAAAAACTTGCCAAGCATCAACGAACCACCGGCAAAAACTTTCTGGTAAAACGCATCAAATCCATATTTGTTCTCCACTATTCTGGTCAACGGACCAAAGGCATCGGCGATCTTTCCCGGTAGTTCCCTGTTTTTGCAGTAGCAATACCAGGCGAAACCGATACCTCCTACTGCGAGCCAGAAAGGCAGCGCGAGCAATCCATGGCCAATGGTGGCAAAAATCAGACCGGCGCCGGTGCTACCTTGATGACTGTCTGCTAACGCTGCAACAACATCATGCTCCGGTCTGACAAAAATGGCGTCGCCAAAGAATTCACCGGTCAGTACTGGTTCGAAATATATAAAACCAGCCAAAGTGGAAGGAATCGCTAATGCAATCAAAGGCCAGGTCACTACCCCGGGAGATTCGTCCAGGTGTTGACGGGTATGGCTATCAGATCGGTTGGTGCCATGGAAAGTCATAAAAAATAACCGAAATGAATAAAACGCGGTAATAAAGACTCCAATGGTTACCGCAATATAAGCATAGCTCGCCCCCCAGATTTGACTATGATGGGCAGCCTCGATAATGGCATCCTTGGAGAAGAAGCCGGCAAAGGGCGGAATGCCAGCCAGGGCCACGGAGCCAATAAAGCAGGTGACATAGGTGATGGGCATAATGGCACGAAGGCCACCCATCTTGCGCATATCCTGTTCGTGGTGCATGGCGATAATTACCGACCCGGCGCAAAGGAACAGTAGCGCTTTAAAGAACGCGTGGGTGCCAAGATGAAAGATCGCGACTTCATAGGCAGACGCCCCCAATGCAACGGTCATATAACCAAGCTGGGAAAGTGTTGAATACGCGACCACGCGCTTTATGTCATTTTGTACCAGCCCGATCAACGCCATAAAGATTGCTGTAGTAGCGCCAATGATGATGACCACCGATAGTGCTGTTTCGGAAAACTCAAATAGTGGCGACATTCTTGCCACCAGAAAGATGCCTGCAGTGACCATGGTAGCAGCGTGAATCAATGCCGAAATGGGGGTTGGGCCTTCCATGGAATCTGGCAACCAGACATGGAGTGGAACCTGGGCGGATTTACCCATGGCACCCACAAACAACAACAGGCAGATCACGGTGATCCAGTTCCACTCACCGAATGCACTGTTCAAAGTCTGGTCGCTGGCCCCTTCGGCGGCAGCAAACACAGTGGCATAGTCGAGGGAGTTAAACACATACAATACCGCTGCCAGCCCCAGCAGAAATCCAAAATCGCCTACCCGGTTAACCAGGAAGGCTTTCATATTGGCAAAAATCGCGGACTCTTTTTCATACCAGAACCCGATCAGTAAGTAAGATACCAGGCCCACTGCTTCCCAGCCAAAAAACAGCTGCAGGAAATTGTTTGACATCACCAGCATCAGCATGGCGAATGTGAACAGGGATATATAACTGAAGAACCGTTGGTAACCGGGGTCGTCGTGCATATAGCCAATGGTGTAGATATGAACCATCAGCGATACAAATGTAACCACTACCATCATTGTGGCAGTCAGCTGATCGATCAGAAAACCAATCTGCATGGCGACACCACCACTGATTGCCCAGTTGTATAGTACACCGTTAAAAATATTGCCGGATCGCACGTCAGCATAAACCACCAGTGACAGCAGAAATGCAATGGTGACACCACCCACGGTAATCGAATGAGCCCCCTTTCGACCGATCTTTTTACCGAGCACTCCGGCTATAACAGAAGCGAACAGGCAGACCAGTGGAATGGCGAGATATATTGTCTTCATCCTTTCAGTGAATCCAGTTCTTCGACGTTAATGGTGTGGCGACTGCGAAACAGCACAATCAGGATCGCCAGACCGATAGCGGCTTCAGCGGCGGCAACCGTCAGAATAAAAAAGACGAATATCTGGCCTGCGGTGTCATCAAGATAACGCGAGAATGCGATGAAGTTCATATTTACCGCAAGTAACAACAACTCAATAGACATCAGCAGGATCACCACGTTCTTGCGGTTGAGAAAAATGCCAACCACGCTGATGCCAAACAAAATGGCACCAAGTACCAGAAAATATGACAATGGAATCATGTTTGATCTCCCGCGGATTCTGAATCCATCTTTACAATGCGCAGGCGATCATCACGATTGACCTTGATCTGGCTCGCTGGATCAATATATTTGCCTTCAGGTCGTCGCCGCATGGTGAGCGCAATAGCGGCAATAATGGCCACCAGCAAAATGATGGCTGCAATCTCGAAAGGGTAAACGTATTCGGTATAAAGCAGACGGCCAAGTTCCCTGGAGTTACTGTAGTCAGCGCCATGAGCCACCGGATATCCGGTTTCACCCGATAGCAATCCGCCCGAACCGAATCCGTTCAACATTACCAGGGCAATTTCCACGATCAGCAAGATCGCGATCACGCTTCCTACGGGTAGATATCGGGCGAACCCGGCCCGCATGATGGCGAGATCGATATCCAGCATCATGACCACAAACAGAAACAAAACCATAACAGCGCCAACGTATACCAGTACCAGTACAATTGCGAGGAATTCAGCTTCCAGAATAATCCAGATGCAGGCAGCGCTGAAAAAAGCCAACACCAGGAATAGTGCCGATTTAACCGGGTTACGAATCGTGACCACCATGGCAGCAGCGAATATCAACACTACGCTGAACAGATAAAAGCAAAATTGTATGAATGTCATGAATAAATTATCAACAATTATCGATAGGGCGCATCCTGTTGCCTTGCTTTGGCGATGGCATCTTCATGCTTGTCACCCAACTCAAGTAAATGTTCTTTGTCTATCCATCGCTCCTCGTTCCGTTCCATATGAAATTCATGGATATCGGTCAGGACAATAGAATCTACCGGGCATGCTTCTTCACAAAAGCCGCAATAAATACACTTGAACAGGTCAATGTCATAACGGGTAGTTCTGCGCTGTCCATCTTCCCGTTCTTCAGAATCAATGGTAATTGCCAACGCCGGGCAAACTGCTTCACATAATTTACAGGCAATGCAGCGTTCTTCGCCATTGGGGTAGCGCCGTAAAGCATGAAGGCCACGAAACCGTGGCGATTTGGGTGTTTTTTCTTCGGGGTACAGGATTGTGATCTTTTTGTCGAACATACGGCGTCCGGTGACGCCAAGACCCTTTCGCAGTTCCTGCAGGGTGAAAGTTTTGTACCACTGTTTGAAGTCGATACCCATTATTTTGTCCTGTTGTAGCGCTAACTGAAAAAAGACGAGAACGGAGAATAAAATTTACCGATTCCGATGACAAAAATCCACACCAGGGTTATCGGGATTAAGATTTTCCAGCCCAGTCGCATGATCTGGTCATAGCGGTAACGGGGAAAAGTAGCCCGGAACCAGAGAAACAAAAAAGCTACCGCCGATGTTTTGATGCCGAACCAGAGCACCGGCGGCACCCAGGTGAATGGCGCCACTTCCACCGGAGGCAGCCAGCCGCCGAGAAACAAAACCACCGTGAGTGCCGCAATCAGGATCATATTGGCATACTCGGCAAGAAAGAATACAGCGAAGGCCATACCTGCGTATTCAACATGAAACCCGGCGACAATTTCCGATTCACCTTCGGCGACATCAAAAGGCGAGCGATTGGTTTCGGCCACACCGGAAATAAAATAAACCAGAAACAGAGGAGCCAATGGCAGAAAATGCCAATGATGGAGACCTCCGGCCTGCCCCTGCACAATCTCCCGCAGGTTGAGACTGCCAGCCACCATCAATACGCCTACGAGGGCAAAGCCCATGGCAATTTCATAGGCCACAATCTGGGCCGCAGAACGCATCGCACCGAGAAAGGCATACTTGGAGTTGGAGGCCCAGCCGGCGATGATCACCCCGTAAACGCCCATGGAAGTCAGAGCCAATACATAAAGCAGGCTGGCATCGATATCTGCCAACACTAATTTGTCACTAAATGGCATCACTGCCCAGGCGGCCAATGCGGGTGCCAATGACAATACCGGTGCAATCAGGAACAGAAATTTGTCTGAACGTGCAGGAATGATGATTTCCTTCATCATTAATTTAAGCGCATCGGCAATGGGTTGCAGCCAGCCTTTTGGTCCTACCCGATTGGGCCCTACCCGCAATTGCATATAGCCGATCAACTTTCGTTCAGCAAAGGTGAAATAAGCCACGCAGATCATTAACGGCAGCAAAATTGCAACGATCTTCAACATTACCCAGATCGTGATCTGGATACCTTCCGGCAGCCACGAGGTCAGAAAGAAAACCAGATCTTTCACGAATCGTCCCCCACAGCACTCAGGGAAATGCCGCCGTGGGCACCAATCCCGGTGGATTCCATAAATCCGGCCGCTATATATACGCAGCCAGTCGGCACTTGCTCATCTGCCTCCAGTGGCAACGTGATTGCTCCGGCACCATTGATTACCGATACCGGCTGTCCGGTATTTAACTGTAATTGATCAATAGTGAGCGGATGAACCCGCGCTGCAGGTGCCATATTATCCGCAGTACGTTGCAACGCACTGGCATGACGAAGCGTTACTTCACCGCGATACATCGGCATATCCACCACCCGTTGCAGGCCATCTGCTGTTGTGGTTACTTCTTTGTTTAAGCGCCATTGGGTTAATCGTGCAGATGGCTGTGGCCTTTCCTGGTTCAGGGCACCCGGGTTAGGTGTGGCTAACTCGATTTCGCCGCAAACTTCCTCTGCAGTCATATAGTCAAACCCGTCCACCTCCATAAAATTGCCCAGCACCCGAAGAATTTTCCATCCGGGACGGGCCTCACCCTTCGGCGTTGCTGCTACTGAAGACTTCTGCACCCGGCCCTCACAATTGATATAAGTGCCGGCTGTTTCGGTAAAAGGCGTCATGGGTAGCAGGACATCCGCGTAATCCAGTGCGGCTTCGCTTTTAAACGCGCAAATCTGGACCACAAAGTCGGCATTCTGCATCGCTTGTAGCGCATGTTGGCCATCGATAGCGTCCAGCTCCGGTTCGGTACCGAGAAGGAGAAATGCGCGCCGACCTGCGGTTATCATCTGACTGGCATCCATCCCGGCTGCGACACTGTTACCATTGGCTGTCCGGTGAGGCAAGCAACCTGCCGCCCAGCCAGCTGCAGAGTTAGCCGGCGCCAGTAATCCGAATTTAGCCCCGGTTTGCTGGCAGATCCATTGGCTGATCGCCTTTAATTTACTGGCCTCGAGGTGTTGCTGTGCGTTGGCGCCAATAATCACCAGTCCATCGTTGCCAGCCTCAATCAAGGCGGCAGCGATTGATTGATCGGCATCTTCATTGCCGACGAGAGTAGCGATTTCATCTGGCAGCGAGACGCTTTTAAGCTTTGCCACCGCTCTGGCCGCTTGCGCCAGGGTGGAAACCATCAGGTTTGGTGCTACCACACGATTTTCCATCAGCGGATAGTTCTGCGGGTAATCCATCACGTTAAGGACGGCGACCCGAGTATGATTGTTCATTACTGCCCGTCGCAGCCGTATTGATAGCAACGGTTGTTCCTTGCGGATATTGGCACCCACGAGGAATACAGCCTTTGCGGAGTCAATGCCTGCAATGGGTATTTCCAGAGCAGGGAACAAAGGTGCGATATCATCATCACTGAAATCCACCTGTTGGAGTCTGTGATCGATATTATTGCTGCCAAGCCCTCTCATCAACTTCTGCAGCAGGTAAAATTCTTCGAGGCTACAGGACGCATTTGCCAGCGCGCCGATATCGCTGGCTGAGCCGGACTCAATGACGGTCTGTAGTCCCGCCACAGCATGCTTAAGTGCTGTTTGCCACTCTACCTGCTTCCAGTCATTGCCTTCCCTGATCAGTGGCCTGGTCAGGCGCGACTCACTGTTGACCGCCTGGTAACTGTATCGATCCCTGTCCGCCAGCCAGCATTCGTTAACGTCTTCATTTTCCACCGGCAGTACCCGTTCTACCACGTCACGCAGAGTCTGTACCTGAATATTAGTGCCGACGCAGTCGTGAGGACTGATACTGGAGAAGTTTCGTAATTCCCATGAGCGCGCCGAGAATCGATACGGCTTTGATGTCAGTGCCCCCACAGGGCACAGATCGATGATATTGCCTGATACTTCCGAGTCGATGGAACGGTTGAGGAAGGTGCCAATTTTAGTCATTTCACCGCGACCAGGTGCGCCCATTTCCACCACTCCGGCGACTTCTTCGCCAAATCGGACACAGCGGGTGCAGTGTATACAGCGAGTCATTTCGGTGGCGATCAAAGGGCCAATATCGGGGTTTGGAACCACCCGCTTGGCTTCATGGTAACGGGAATGGCCTTTCCCATACCCGAGCGCCTGATCCTGCAATGGACACTCACCTCCCTGGTCACATACCGGACAGTCAAGGGGATGATTGATTAACAGAAACTCCATGGTGCCTTTTTGTGCTTCCCGGGCGATCTCGGAATGGGTAAACACTTTCATCCCATCCATTACCGGGGTAGCGCATGCCGGCATCGGTTTGGGCGCTTTTTCTATTTCAACCAGGCACATACGACAGTTTGCCGCAATGGAGAGTTTTTCGTGATAGCAAAATCGCGGGATATAAATACCCGCGGCATCGGTGGCTTCAATAAGCATGATGCCATCTTTGACTTCCAGAGTTTTGCCGTCTACTTCAATGGTTGCCATGGTTTTATGGATTCCTGGAGTTCAGCATTGTGGCAATGGGATTTGTCATGCCGCATCGGCCTCCCGGGAATCAACTTTGGCTTCGAACTCATGACGATAATGTTTGAGAAAACTTTGTACCGGCCATGCAGCCGCATCACCCAATGCACAGATTGTTCGCCCCTCGATACGATTTGCCACATCCAGCAGAGTATCGAGATCTTCCATGGTGCCGCGACCGAGATTGATACGATGAATGATCCGGTACAACCAGCCGGTTCCTTCCCGGCAGGGCGTACATTGGCCGCAGGACTCATCGTGATAGAAAAAGGCCAGTCTCTCCAACACCTTGACCATGTCAGTGGTTTCATCCATCACGATGACCGAACCTGCACCAAGAGAGGACCCGGCATCGCGCAGCGAGTCATAATCCATATTGGCTTGCATGATGATCTTTGCCGGTAAAACGGGAACCGAAGATCCTCCCGGAATTACCGCTTTCAGCTCCCTGCCTTTCCATACGCCGCCTGCCATCTCCAGAAGGTCGCGAAATGGAGTGCCCATATTAATTTCAAAGTTACCGGGATTGTTCACGTGACCACTGACCGAAAAAATCTTGGTGCCGCCAGCATTGGGTACCCCGAGATCACGAAACCATTCTCCATTCAACCATTCACCATTGGCGCGTAAAATGGCCGGCACAGATGCCAGTGATTCGGTATTGTTAATGGTAGAAGGGCGACCGTAGAGCCCAAATGCTGCCGGGAAAGGCGGTTTGTACCGTGGCTGGCCTTTTTTGCCTTCAAGGGCCTCCATCAATGCGGTTTCTTCACCGCAAATATAAGCCCCCGCGCCGAGATGATTATGCATTTCGAAGTCGAAGCCGGAATTGAACAGATTTTGACCCAACCATCCCGCTGCGCGAGCTTCCTTGAGCGCCCCTTCAACCTGGGTATAAGGCTCCCAAAACTCACCACGGATAAAGTTGTAACCCACTGTGGCACCCATTGTGTAGCCCGCGATGACCATGCCTTCGATCAAGGCATGAGGGTTGTAACGCAGGATGTCGCGGTCTTTACAGGTGCCGGGCTCACCTTCATCGGAATTGCATAAAATATATTTTTGTCCGGGCGCATTGCGTGGCATAAAGCTCCATTTGATCCCCGGCGGAAATCCGGCACCGCCTCGCCCGCGCAAATTTGACGTCTTCAGGCAATCGATAATACTGGTCGGATCGATTTTTTCCCGCAGAATTTTTTCCAGTGCACTGTAGCCACCTATACTGCGATAGGCCTCCAGGGTCCACGAATTTTCCAGCCCTTGGGGAGGGAAGCAGACACCGGCCCGGATATGCATGGTGTTGTATTCGAACATCGACATCAGTAACGCTCCAGGATCTCGTCGATCCGTGCCGGCGACAGATTTTCGTGGTAATCATGATTAACCTGCATCATTGGTGCGCCGGCGCAGGCACACAGGCACTCCACTTCTTTCAGTGTGAACTTGCCGTCGGCGGTGGTTTCACCCATTTTGATGTCCAGTTTGTTTTCCAGGTGGTTAACGATGGCATCGCATCCACGCAGCATGCAGGAAATATTTGTGCAGACGTTGATCACGTTCTTGCCCACAGGCTGGAGGTGGTACATCGAGTAAAAAGTAGCTACTTCGTAGCTGCGTACCGCCGCCACGCCGATGACGCCTGCAACGTACTCGATCAATTCATTGCTGAGCCATCGATGCTCGTCCTGGGCAATTCGTAACGCGGACAACAATGCAGACTGACGCCGGTCTGCCGGGTATTTCGCACATTCGCGTTCGATTTCGTCTAAAGATGCCTGCGATAACATTAGCGGTCAATCTCTCCAAAAACGATGTCCTGAGTACCTATAATGGCTACCATATCAGCCAGCATATGGCCTTTTGACATTTCGTTCAGTGCTGCAAGATGAGGATATCCGGGGGCCCGGATCTTGACCCGGTATGGCTTGTTGGCACCATCGGAAACCAGATATATACCGAATTCACCCTTGGGATGTTCGATTGCCGCATAAGTCTCTCCGGCCGGTATGCAATATCCTTCGGTAAATAGTTTAAAGTGGTGAATCAGGGATTCCATATCCCCCTTCATATGTTCGCGCGAAGGCGGTACCAACTTGGTGTCATCCAGCATGACCGGTCCCGGATTGTGGCGTAGCCATTCTACGCATTGTTTAATAATGCGATTGGATTGGCGCATTTCCTCGACCCTTACCAGATAACGATCATAGCTGTCGCCATTGGTGCCTACCGGAATGTCAAAATCGATCTTGTCATAAACATCGTAAGGCTGTTTTTTTCGCAAGTCCCACTCGATCCCGGATCCGCGTAACATAGGCCCGGTAAAGCCCAGCGCCATGGCGCGCTCCGGGTCACAATGCCAATATCCACTGTGCGTTGTTTCCAGATTCGGTTGTCGCTCAGCAGGGTTTCGTATTCGTCAACATAGCCGGGGAAGCGCTCGGTGAAGGCTTCGATGAAATCAAGCAGTGAGCCAGAACGATCAAGGT
>CAYOGN010000156.1:0-21454 GCA_964403545.1 uncultured Gammaproteobacteria bacterium | reverse complement strand
GGCGCGGTCAGGATGGGTAACCGACCCCATAAATGGTTTGTCACTGTATTTCATATGGGTATACACCATATCGAAGTGACGTTTGTTCACCGGCAAATCAGTGGGCTCGAGCACGGTGCCGCCGGAATGATGCAGTGACGGCAGCATATAGGCGAGCTTCACAAAATTGCGAAAGTCCTCAATCCTGGCATAACGCCGACCCTTGTCGAGGTCGCGGACAAATGGCGGGCCGTATACCGGGGCAAATACCGTATGATTGCCACCCAGCATGACATTACGTTGGGGATTACGAGCCTTTTGTTCAAATATGGGAGGTGCCGAAGCCTGAATGATCTTTCGACACATACCCTCGGGAAACCGTACCCGCTCTCCCTGGATGTCGGCGCCCGCTTCCCTGAACAATGTTAGTGCGGGTGGATAGCGAAAATCGATGCCTATTTCCTGCAGGATGGTATCGGCGTTTTTTTCGATGGTTTCCAGGCCCTGTTCGCTGACAAGTTCATATACCGGAATCTTGCGGGTAATATACGGCGTAATAACCGGGATTGCTTCTGCACCCGTAGTACCGCCACGTGTCCGGCGTCCTGATCTCTTTCTGGAATTTTCGGCCATAATTTATTGTAACAATAGAATGGTTTGATTGCGCGAGTATGCGTGGCGCGGTACTTTGTCGGCAACCTGCATCACGACCCGGTCATAACCGATTGCGCCACCTATGCCATTATCGGATAATCAGATGGTAACCCAGGATCGCCAAAATCACAGTGACAGAGCACTAGTATGCCAGATACACCCAATCAGACGGCACTAATCCGCTACGGATTTATACTTGTCCCGGAGTATTCCATGATGGCATTTACCGGTGCTATCGACCAGCTTCGGATGGCTAACCGGCTGTCGGGAAAGCAGCTATACGAGTGGATTATACTGAGTGATGATGGTGCCCCGGTAACGGCAAGCAATAATCTGGAGCTGGCGACCAGTGCGCTTAAAGATGCAGGTCCACTGGACGCTGTTTTCGTTTGCGGCGGCATCGACATTGAAAAGAAAATCAGCAAATCACGCAACGCCTGGTTGCGTGATCAGGCAAGTCGAAAAGTGGCTATTGGCGCGATTTGTACGGGAACCTATGTGCTCGCCGATGCGGGGTTACTGAAGCACTGCCGTTGTACCATTCACTGGGAGAATATGGCTGGATTGCGGGAACGATTTCCCGAACTTGTGATCAGTCCTGATCTGTTTGAAATTGATAATGGTCGCTATACCTGTGCCGGTGGTAGCTCCGCTATGGACATGATGGTTTACCTGATCGCTCACAAACATGGCTGGGATTTGGCAACCCGGATTGCGGAGGAGTTTCTCGTAGAGCGTATCCGGGGGCGAAATGATCGCCAGCGTCTGCCACTCAGGCTACAGCTCGGCGCAAGCCAGCCCAAATTATCGGAAGCCGTTGCATTTATGGAGGCCAATATCGAAGAACTGATCAGCCTCGACGAAATTGCTTCCCACGTTGGCCTGTCACGACGGCAGCTGGAACGGTTGTTCCAGAAATACCTGCATTGTGTGCCAACCAGATACTACATGCGCCTGCGACTGGTACACGCACGGCAACTGTTGCTACAGACAGGCATGCCAATTGTCGATATCGCATACGCTTGCGGTTTTGTCTCAACTCCCCACTTCAGTAAATGTTATCGCGAATTTTTTAAAATCCCGCCGAGGGAAGAGAGACGTGTACACCAGCAGGTCGAAGAAACGCACTGAAAAACCACCGTATCGCGGCCAACTATATTGTTGCTGACTGCTGAATTTCCATATACCCCATCTCTATCAGTTCTCTGCGCCACGGAATCAATGGCGGGAGTTCGACGCGTTTTTCCCCTGAAGCACTCCCGGTTCCCAAAAGGGTTTAGCGGATATAGCCAGAGCATCCTGGCTTGAAGCCTGGTCGAACTTTGTAGATGCCGAACAGGGGTTTTGGCTTTTTGTAATCGGCGCTAACTTGCTGACAGGGTTACCATGCCTGGTAATAGTGATTTCCTTGCCACTCTGTTTAACCTGATCCTTTAACTGCAGGCACCTGGCTTGAATTCTGATGCTATTGACGCAGTACTGGGGTGTGCAGCAAATGAACATCCGATTTTGGGATTCTCAGCTACGTCGCCTGCGTCGTCTTTGGCGACCGCCGTCCTGTTCTGATGGGTTCTTTTGCCGCTGAACAGGTAACTCTACTTGCTGTTTTAAATGGGGAAATAGCGCGGTCTTGTGGGGGATTGCCAGGGCGTCGATAAAATGGTCCTGGAATTTTGCCTCTACCGCGGTTTCTACTTTTTGGATTCGTTTCACCACGTCCTCGATTTCTGTGCGCGCGTCGATATCGAACAGGGTGATGGTAGCGCCGGTACCGGCAGCATTGCCGGCAGAAGTCACATGTTCCAGTTTGCAATCGGGAATCATGCCGAGGGTCATGGCATATTTGGTGTCGATATGGGCACCGAAGGCGCCGGCCAATCGAATCCGGTCGACTTCATCTACTCCGAGTTTGTCCATCAAAAGCCTGCAACCGGCGTACAGCGCTGCCTTGGCCAGCTGGATGGCGCGGACGTCGTTCTGGGTAATCACGATTCGCACTGTGCCTTCGTCAACCATGACATAACTAAAGGTTTTTTTATCCGCTACCACGCGAGAAGTACGGCTGCTGGCGTTTCCATCGATAACGCCATCTGACTGAATGATGCCGGCGAGATACATCTCAGCAATAACTTCGATAATACCGGAGCCGCAAATTCCGGTAACGCCCGTATTGCCAACGGATTCGGTGAAACCATCCTCGTCAGACCACAGTTCGCTGCCGATTATTCTGAAACGTGGTTCCAGGGTTTCACGGTCGATACGAACACGCTCGATGGCACCCGGCGCGGCGCGCTGGCCGCCACTGATCTGTGCACCTTCGAATGCGGGGCCGGTAGGACTCGAAGCGGCCAACATCCGCTTGTTGTTGCCGAGCACAATTTCTGCATTGGTACCGACATCCACTACCAGGGTCAGTTCCTCACGTTCATATGGCGCTTCAGACAAGGTGACTGCGGCGGCGTCGGCACCCACATGTCCCGCAATACAGGGTAATACATAGATGCGGGTGCCCGGGTTGATGTCCAGGCCAATATCGCTGGCGTAGGCATTCAGTCCCTGATCCGTCGCCAGGGCAAAGGGTGCACCGCCAAGCTCTACCGGATTAATTCCCAGCAGCAGATGATGCATGACCGGATTACCCACCAGGGTGATATCAAATACTTCCGTTAGCGAGATATCGGCATCCTTCGCCAGCCCAACGATTAATCCCTGTAGCGCCTCGCGCACTGCCAGGGTCATGTCCTTCTCGCCCCCGGGATTCATCATCGCATAGGAAACCCTGCTCATAAGATCTTCGCCGAAACGAATCTGGGGGTTCATTCGCCCTGTGGAAGCAATAACTTTTCCTGAGACCAGGTCGCAAAGATGGGCCGCGATGGTGGTGGATCCGATGTCAACTGCAACGCCGTAGATCGTGGTCTGAATGCCCGGCCATAGTCCAATAATGCGGTGACCATGGTGAACAGCAGCGGTTACTCCCCAGTTACCCTCCCGCAGGGTCGTTTGTAATTTGGAAAGAATATTAAAATCGCAGGTGACCCCGGTCAGATCCCATTCAAACTCCAGCGCATCCAGCATTCGCTGCATATCACCGCTGGGGTCGTGCATATTAGGTTCGGGCACCTCTACATAATGCAACCGAACTGCAGGATTAACATTTATCTCGTGCACTTCCATTCGCTTGCGTACTACCTGGCGGTGGGCCTGGCTCTCTGGTGGCACATCGACAACCACATCACCCTGTAGTAACGCCTGGCAACCGAGACGCCGTGTTGGTGGTGACTCGTCGCTAAAAAACTCCTTTTCGCTGCTGCTTCGGGGACTCAGGTGCTCAGCCTTTGAATGAATACCAAACTTGGCGAACTCACCGATGCTTTGGTCTACCTGGCAACGATCACAAATGCCGCGGCCACCGCATACCGTATCAAGATCCACACCCAGCATTCGCGCTGCATCGAGCACGCTTTTACCGGCGGGAATAGTCCCTCGCTTACCCGATGGGGTAAATACGATTTGAAATGTGTGGCGCTCACTCATAATGGAATTCAGATCGCCAGCGAAATATGCACTTAGCCTGTCAGCGACGGAGTTGCGTGGTAATCACTCATGTCTTCCACAAATATATTATCAATGGTGTTTAATGCAGTGGGCTTATCGATGGTCCCCGCCATAACACTGATCGAGTCCCGGTCCCGGTTTTGCCAGAACAAGTTACCACCACACAGGTTGCAAAACCCGCGTTTAGCTTTTTCGGATGACTGATACCACCGCAGAGATTGCGATTTCAGCAGTTTAAAGCTATCCAGCTTTACCCGTGTCGCAGCAACGTGATGCCCGGACGTTTTGCGACATTGTGCGCAGAAGCAATTTACCACCCCTCGAATTTGGCCACCAAGTTCATATTGAACTCCTCCGCACAGGCATCCACCGGCCAACACCTTATCCGGGGCGGCCATTACTCTGGATTCCGCAGTTGATCATGTTTCAGGTCTTTGATCATTGTGAGCGGGGCCGGCATCATTCGTTTCAAGGGGCTGTTAACCACGGCGACGGCGACGACCTCCGCGACCACCGGCCTCTCCCTCGGGCGTTGGCTGGCGATATTTTTTTAACCACTTCGCACAATTTGGATCATGTCCCATTACCACGTTACCAGCCATAATGCCCTGCATTACCTCTTCGTGTAGTGGATTGGTAATGGCTGACGTCATGCCTGCACCCATGGCCATGCTGAGAAAATGTGCGTCCATTCCTTTGCGGTTGGGTATGCCGAAGCTGAAATTCGAAGCACCACAGGTGGTATTTACTTTTAATTCTTCTCGCAGGCGCTTTACCAGATGTACAACCTGCTTGCCTGCGCTGTTGATCGCTCCCACTGGCATTACCAATGGATCAACCACAATATCGCTATAGTGGATGCCGTAGTCCGCAGCCCGCTCGACAATTTTCTTTGCGACTTCGAATCGATCATCAGGGTTCTCGGAAATGCCGGCTTCGTCATTGGAAATGGCCACCACGGCGGCACCATATTTTTTTACCAATGGCAGTACCGCCTCAAGACGCTCGTCTTCGCCAGTAACCGAGTTAAGCAACGGCTTGCCCTGATAAACTTCAAGTCCCGCCTCCAGCGCAGCAACGATAGACGAGTCAATGGACAATGGCACATCGGTGATGGACTGGACCAGTTGTATGGCTTCGGCGAGGATCCGGGGTTCATCTGCCAGTGGAATGCCTGCATTAACATCCAGCATAGTGGCGCCCGCGGCTACCTGGGCCAGGGCATCACTTTCAACCCGGCTATAGTCGCCAACTTTCATTTCCTCGGCAAGAATTTTGCGGCCGGTAGGATTGATGCGCTCGCCGATGATGACGAAGGGATGGTCGAAACCAATTTTGACCGTTCTGTTGGCTGAGCTGACGATAGTGTCTGTCATTGTGTTGATTGAGAGTTAATAGATCCGATCACGGTTCACTTACGAGACCGATCGTCCGTGATCAGGCTGGGAAGCCTCTGAGTATTCTGGACTCAAATTCATCATTTATAAACTGATCAGGCGTTTTTGGGTTCTTTCCCATCATTCTTGATCAGGGCGAGCAATCGATCCTTGTCGTATGCCAGTTCAATCTTTGCTGCTGCCGCATCTGCAATGGTTTGTAAATCGCTACCACAGGGCTTACTGACCCGGTGCCATTCTTCAAGATAGGCATTGGTATCGCCCTTGCCCGCGCGCATGGCTGCACGGTCAATAGCGTCAGCAAAGCGTGGACTCAATTCAATTTTTGCGCTGGTGCGTCGTTCCTTTGCGATAATCTGGGCCGGAATATCGCGCCAGTATACGGTGATCAGGTTGGCCATAATATAGCTATTATTGGTCAGTCGCTGTTAATGTTCCGCTGAGTTTTTATCAGCTTGATCGTCCCCGGGAATGTGAACCACTGCATTTCAGGCCGCTTTGTGAGAAGTTGCTGTTTTAACCGACAGAGCCGCATCGAGATATTGATCTCCTGTCCTGACCTTCTGATACTCAAGATCCAGAAACCTGGCCGCTTTTATCGCTTTGTTCTCAATTTCCGTGTCATCCAGCTGAGCCAGGTAAACCAGCTTGTGATAATTGGCAAAATACTGCTCTTTGAGCTCCGGGAAACGATCCATTCCCAGACCCCTGACAATTAACCGGTCAAAATGTCGCGCCAGAAAATCAGTCAGATAAAAAGTGCCTAATTCTGCTTCATGCAGTTGATTGAATCTTGTGCTGCCCGCAAACATTTCATAACAATGTGCGCCAGGCAGCCGTTCTACACCCTCCTCTTCCAACACCTTATCCAGCAGCCCACCGGTTCCGCAATCTGAATAACCGATAAATATACTCTGGTAAAGATCGCGGTTCTGACGAATTTTGTTTCTGACCTGATCGGGAATCTGCTGTGGTTTGTTATGTAGTTCGGCCGGCAGACATTGAAAATCGATATGATCCCAGCCATTGAGATCGCGCACCCGGACCAGATCGTGGGCCAGTGCGCCGCAGGCAATGATCAGAACCCGGTCGCTGGACATAATGACATCCTGGTGGGTAGCTACGCGCTGGCGGCGCGCTTTTCTGAAATCAGTGTCTGGGCAGTTTCCACTGCCACTGCGGCATCACGACAATAGGCATCCGCTCCCACCGCAACGCTGAATTCTTCGTTCAGGGGAGCGCCCCCCACCAGCACAATGTAATCATCGCGAATACCTTTCTCAACCATGGTATCAATGACCACCTTCATATACGGCATGGTGGTAGTCAGCAACGCCGACATACCAACGATATCAGGTTTGTGCTCTTCAATGGCATCGAGATAGCTATCCACCGGGTTGTCGATACCGAGATTGATGACTTCGAAGCCAGCACCTTCCATCATCATGGCTACCAGATTTTTTCCTATGTCATGGATGTCGCCTTTCACCGTACCGATGATCATTTTACCAATGGGTTGGGCGCCCGTTTCTGCCAGCAGTGGGCGGAGGATTTCCATCCCGCCTTTCATTGCATTGGCAGACATCAGAACTTCGGGAACAAACAGGATGCCATCGCGAAAATCGATACCGACAATGCGCATGCCTTCCACCAAAGCGTCATCCAGCACCCTGGAAGCACTCCAACCACGCCCTAGCAGAATATTGGTGCCTTCAATAATTTCTTCCCGCATGCCGTCGTAGAGATCATCATGCATCTGCTCAACGAGCTCGTCATCTGGCAGAGCTGAAAGGTCAATTTCGTCTTCGTAATCTTCTTCTGACATCTTGCTATCCTGAAAAGTGTTTTACTGAGTGCAATGGATGGGGAAGCCATCCAGCTCTATGTTCCGACATGCCATTCTGCAGCAATTTGGCATTCAGTTCGGTATTGACGATAAGTTCGGCTATTCTATGCAATATCAGGCAAAAATAAACGACCTGACTGCGACAATTTCTCTTCATATTACTACGTTTTCAGGTAAATAATTCCCGGTTACTGACATAAGTAAACATTTGATTAAAATATAACTTTGCGTTTTATCGGGTATCCGGGCAAAGCTGATCAATGGTGGACAACGAATTGACGCTGCGAGTTCTCCATGAATAAACTATCTGGCATTATATAAACCAATAAACCGGAAGCGTAAAGCAACGGCAAAATGCCCTGATTCTCACAAAACGACTGAGAATTTATCTCAGCCGACTATTCACAGATCACGGGCAGTAGAAATTCTCAGAGGCTACGATAAGTGATAATGTTTTTGTTATTCACTGCCGCAGAACGTACACTCCAACACTTTTTGTGGATCAGCTTAACCCTCCTCAACAAAAAGCCGTAGAGCACCTGGGTAGTCCACTACTGGTGCTGGCGGGTGCCGGCAGTGGCAAGACCCGGGTGGTGACCCGCAAGATTGCCTGGTTGATCAATGAGCGGGCAGTTCAACCTGCAGACATTACCGCAGTCACATTTACCAACAAAGCCGCCAGAGAGATGAAGCAGCGGGTCGAGCAAACCTTTGCCGATCCTGCTGATGCCAAAGGTGTCACAATATCCACCTTCCACTCTCTGGGGATGAAAATACTCCGTCGACAGGCCAGGGAGGTTGATCTTCATCCGGACTTCAGCATCATCGATCCCCGGGATAGTGCTACCGTGCTGGCAGATATGCTGCGCGCAGACCAGGTGGGTAACAAGGACCTGGTGGAGCGTGTCGGGCGGCGAATTTCTCAATGGAAAAATCTCGGCCGCGGGCCGGAGCAGGTTACTCCGGATCCACAGAATCCAATGGATAGGATGGCGCACTCTGTATACCCCGGGTACCAGCGCTATCTGCGTGCCTGCAATTCGGTGGATCTCGATGACCTCATCTTTTTACCGGTTAAGCTGTTGTCCGGCAATGCTGAAATTTGCCGCCTTTGGCAGTTGCAGATTCGCTATCTGTTAGTCGATGAATATCAGGATACCAATGGTGCCCAGTATGAACTGATCAGACTGCTGGCGCAGGAGGGTAGACGTCTTACCGTGGTCGGAGATGATGATCAATCGATCTACGCATGGCGTGGGGCATTGCCACAAAATCTGTCGCAACTGGAAACAGACTTTGCTGACCTCACCGTGATCAAGCTTGAGCAAAATTATCGTTCCTGTGGTCGAATTTTAAAGGTTGCCAATAAATTGATTGGACAAAACCCCAGGGTGTTCGACAAGAATCTCTGGAGCAACCTCGGTTATGGAGAGCCGGTCAATGGATTTGTCGCAAAGAGTGCGCAGCACGAAGCCGAAAAAGTGATTTCTGCGATTATGCGACATCAGTTTCGCCACCGTAGCGATCATGGTGATTTTGCGATACTGTACCGCAGTAATCATCAGTCCCGGGAATTGGAAATTGCGCTGAGAGAGATGCGAATTCCCTATCGAATCAGTGGTGGGTCCTCTTTTTTTGATCGATCAGAAATACGTGATGTCATGGCCTATTTGCGCCTTCTGGCCAATCCGTCCGATGATAGTGCATTGCTGCGAATCATCAATTCACCCAGACGGGGAATTGGCACCACCAGCCTTGAAAAGCTGGCTGTGCTTGCCAGCAAGCGCAATCAAAGTCTATTTGAAACTTTGTCGGACCGCGAGTTGGAGGCGGTTCTCAAAACCCGACAGGTCAAGGTGCTGAGGGAGTTTGCCAGTCGTATGATGACTTTCAGGCAGGCGGCGGAACAGGGGGATTCTATTCAGGTTGTAAAAGACCTGCTTGAGTTTACCGAATACAGGATATGGCTTGGTGATACCTGCGAGCCAGTGGTTGCCGAATCGCGTTGGGAAAATATAGCCTTGCTAATAAACTGGCTCGAATCTGCCAGCAGGAAAAGCGACTCCAATGCTACCTTGGCGGAATTGGTTCGTGAACTGATTCTTAATGACGTGCTCGATCAACAGCAGCAGGATCAGGATAGAAATGTCGTCAACCTGATGACCCTGCATGGGGCCAAGGGTCTTGAGTTTCCGCATGTTTTTATCGTCGGTGTGGAGGAAGAAATTTTACCACATCGGGTTTCTGTTGCTCATGGCGATGACGAGGAAGAACGGCGGTTGTTTTATGTTGGCATCACCCGCGCAATGAAGACCCTGACACTTTCCTACACCCGGCATCGAAAACGGTTCGGCGATTTAATCTCGTGTGAACCAAGCCGGTTTATCGCAGAATTGCCCGCCGATGAAATCCGGTGGGACACCGATAAAGTCACTGACCCGGCTCAACTTCAGGATACCGGTCGTGCACACCTGGCAAGTATTCGCGCACTACGAAACCAGCGAAACCGTGACAGCTAAGTAAATCTTGGCAGGTAAATTTCGAGAGCGATCCGGTTAGCCCTTTACTTACCGACCTGCTGCATGATTTCATAAATGCTTTTCTTGCCCTCAAGCTGCTCCTGTTCGCTCAGATCGGTAACTTCATGGGGAAACACCAACCATTTGTCGGTTTCATGAAGATAAAAATCAGGCTCCCGTTTGGTCGCATTGTTATCCGGTTTGAACCAGGGAGTGGCTACCTTGATTTGCTGTGGAGTATTGCGTCGGGTGCGTGCGGTTAGCTGGTCAATAACCGCCTCGATACTTCGACCTGAATCAAACACATCGTCTACGATCAACAGTGAATTGTGTGCATTGAGGTTTTTTACCAGATATCCCAATCCATGAACACGAACCCTTTTTTTGGACTTGGCAATACCGGCGTACAATGACGTCCGGAGACTGATGTGATCGGTTGGTATATTGAAATGCTGGAGTAATTCCTGAATAGCGATCCCAACCGGTGTCCCGCCACGCCAGATTGCAACGATAAAATCCGGGCGAAATCCGCTGTTGATGATATTTACTCCCAGCTGGAAAGAATCTTCCAGGAGTTCCTGAGCGCTTATATATCGTTTATTTGACACAAGTACGCGATCAATGAGCCATAACGGTAATGATATTGGTGTTTTTCAGCAGATAGGTGGTGACGCCACCAAACAGGCGCTGCCGCGTACGTGCACGGCTAAAGCCGCCGATCACCAGGAAATCTGCATCAATATCAGAACAGGTATTCAATATTTTTTGGCCAGTATTGGCACCCTTTTTACTTAACAGGTGATATTGGGCCTCGCAGCCATGCATGTTGAGGTACTCAATTACCTTAGCCACATTCGCTTCACGCTTTTTCGCTACCAGAACTGAAACACAACTCATTTGGGTCAGCCAGGGCAAGGTCATGAAAAGTGCACGACTCGCCTCGACGCTGTCATTCCACCCAATCACGGCGTGATCGACACGATGGGCACTCCAATCAGGTGGCACTATCAATACTGGTCGACCAGAGTGTAGCAGGATCGATTCGAGGCGCTCGCCTACTCCGGGACCTCCAATTCGATGTTTGAAGGGCCGTGACATCGCAACTACATCGACCAGGCGCGATTCACTACCAAGCAAAGTTCCGGGATCTCCGTCCAGGATATGTAATGACGCTGAAACAGTATCACCCCGCCCTGGATGTTCGACTATTTCAATATCGGCTTGTCTGAATACAGTTTCAAACTGGGCACGGATGGTATCAACAGTTGAGTCTGTGGCATTTATTCTGAATTTTTCGAACTCCTCCCGGTAGCTGGCAGACATCTCGCTGAAAAGGAAAGGTTCGCTAGCACGCTCGCGAACGTGTACTACCTTGATATGCGAACAAAAGCGGTTGGCGACAATAAGCGCTGTTTTTAATACCACCACACTTTGTTCGGATCCATCTACAGGTACAAGGATAATTTTGATCATCTGACGTAAGCTCTCGTTTGGGAAAACCCCTGAATTAACCCCATGCTATGGATATGAATCCTCTCAGCCAAAGGAATTCCGGGTGGAAAAAGCACTAGTGTAACGTAGTGTATTAAACAAATACCAGACATCCGACATCAGTTGACAGACCAGTCATCGGGATGGAATGGGTCTGGTGGTTATCAAAAAATGGTGGTTTTACCATTCGTTGCAGGCTCGTCAAACGGGAAGATAATCTGCGATAAAATGTAACCACCCCGCAGCAATAAGATACATTATTAATGCATAAGGCCAGTTCCAGCGCGCGGCCTTCCAGCCTGGAATCCCGTAACGTCCCTGGAACACCAGATGAGTGCCAGATAGAAAGCTACTACCCGTTCCCAGATTCCAGGCCATCAGATAGGTAATAGCCAACAAGGTAGGATTTGGATCCAGGGCCAGTAACAATGGGGTAAAGCTCGAGATCAGGATAATGGGATGAATTCCCATCACCGCAAGCACGAGCATCAGTCCAAGAATCGTTACCGATGTAGTGGTATCAAATACGGTAAAAGGCGAGGCAAATATGCCAATTTCGATCATCGCTGATACGCCCACCGCCAGCACCCCTGCGGCCAGAAACAACGCCAGCTCATTTACCATACGGGGAAGTCCACTGGTAATGAATTGCCCCACTGCATTCATCGATGCCCCGGCACCAATTCTGGTTTTTAGTAGCATCAGGGTGATTCCAATGGCGCTCAGGGCGATTACAACCAATATAGAAATATCCGGTCGCAGCCAGGCCATCAGTAGCACGCTGATCAACAGCAGAGCCGGAATCAATAATGCATCGGAGTGCATTGGAAAGCCAACGAACCGCGATATTTCTTTGTCATATCTTAAACGTGCTTCGATATAAACAACCACAACACCTACCACTGCAAACGGCAATCCGGCAATGATGATCCACAACAGCCTGGCGTCGTTGATATAGGTCAACACGGCCGCCATGGCCGCGAAAAAGGGTGACCAGGTCGACATTCCGCAGAACACCCTGACAATAGATTGCGCGGTAAAGCGGTCGAGCGGACGTTGCTGGTGTATCCGGTCTGCAATCAATATGGGTGCTGACACATTGATTACCGAGCTAAAGACACCAACAGCCAGCAATGTATGTAAATAGGCTCGTCGACCCGTGGGTAATTTACTGCCCTCATCGGCATCCGGTAGAGCAACCAGACGCAGGAAACCAACCGATGCAATCATGGTCAATAATCCGGCATTAATACTGGTCATTTTCAGCCAGTCAATGTCCACTCCTTTACTAAAGGCATAAAAAATGAGGCCGATGCCGGTGGCCAGTAACAGCCCAACCTGTATTCTCAGGACTCGCGTGGCATCGCCAATGATCAAACCCAGCGCAGCCCAGGCTGATATTCCCGCCAGCCATCGCAGTTCGGTTTCCATCGCCCGGGGAAAAATTCCGCCAATGATGGTAGATACAATCATCAGCAAAATAAATGAACCGGCAAAAAAATGTTTTAAATTCAGCAACGTAATTTTTGGCAATGACGGGTATCCAGGGAACGGAAAAATGAAAAACTCGGGACAGATATATTTTATTTTGGATGTTCGCGCAAGCGAAAAAACAAGGGTTGCAAATTTTCCATACAGCGACAGTTGAGCCGGGACATCAGGAGCCAGGTACAGCTATTTAAAATCGAAATATTGGCGTTCCTCCCAGAAAGAACCGTTGTGCCGGAGCAGGCATATTCCGGAAGCAGTAAATGTCCTTCTATACTCAATTTTACGAAAGTGCGCCCAGGCTACGGGGAACATCTGCTTCCTTAAATCCCGGAATGCAACCGTCATATGCGGATGAAAGGGTCGGTCAGGGCGATGGCGCCTGAATTCAAAACCTGAGCGAAGGAGAGCTTTTAGATCTTCTTGTAGTTGCTGAAGTTTCTGGTTTTCAATTACATCTACAAAAATTACACGCTGTGGAAAAGTACTAAAATTTTCTAGCTGAATCGAAAAAGAATCTTGCTTGCTGGCGAATTCCTCTAACCCGTTTTCCAGGGCCAGCAATTGATCAAATCCCGGTTCAATGGGGGGTTCAAGTGTAATATGCGGGGGTGCTTTCAGTGCCTTGCCTGAATGAAAATTTTCTAATGCATATTGCTGAAAGGCTTTCACCTCTGAGATAATTTCAGTTTCAGGAACGATAGCGATGAAATAAAGTGTATCTTTCAAAGCTGTAGAATTAGTTCAAGAGACACCATTAGTCAGACTGCTTACCAACGCCTGTCAAGTAATTGACAGGGTCGGCCGGGTAATTTATATCCGGGCGCTATTTTCCGGCTCCATCTACATGACTGGTGTCGCGCGTTACAAAGTAGGCCAACAGAATAGGCACAAAAGTTACTGCAATAACAAAAACGGCTACCACGTTGGTCACTGGTCGTTGACGAGGACGAACCAACTCACTCAACATCCAGATTGGCAGAGTAGTTTGCTGACCTGCAGTGAATGTAGTGACGATTACTTCATCAAAACTCAAGGCGAATGCGAGCAGACCACCAACTAAAAGCGCAGTCGCTATATTGGGTAAAACAACATATCGAAATGTTTGCACTCCGGTAGCCCCAAGGTCCATGGATGCTTCTATCAGTGAATGAGATGTTCGTCGAAATCGTGCAATTACATTATTATAAACGACAACAATACAGAACGTTGCATGTCCCAGAATAATAGTCCACATACTAAACGGGATCTCCATCAAATTGAATGCAGAACGTAATGCAATTCCGGTGACAATCCCTGGAAGGGCGATGGGTAAAATGATCAGCAAGGTGATGCTCTCGCGTCCAAAGAACTGGTGGCGATACATGGCTGCTGCTGCCAGTGTTCCAAGAATCATCGCTATAAAGGTAGAGATGAGCGCAACCTTGACCGAAAGAAAAAGCGCATCGCGTATATCTTGCCGTTCCCAGGCTACTGCAAACCATTTAAATGTAAGGCCAGGTGGTGGGAACTGAAAAGTTTTTTCCTCTGTGGTAAGTGCATATAAAAGAATCAACAAAAGCGGGACAAGTAGAAACAATAACCCGGAAATTGCGGCCAGGATCAGTGGCGCTGAAGCCTGTTGATCTGTACTAGAGCGCATTAAACGCTCCTGCACGTCTGGCCAGCGTCAAATAGAAAAACATAACAACGATTGGAACCACAGAAAAAGCCGCCGCCATGGGAATATTGCCAGCAACACCCTGATGGAGGAATACAACCTGGCCGATAAAGGGGCGGGACGATCCAATAATTCCGGGGATAATATAGTCGCCAAGAGTAAGCGAAAAGGTAAATATGGAACCTGCAATTACACCGGGTAATGCCAGTGGCAGAATTACATGGCGAAAGGTCAACAGTTGTCCTGCACCGAGATCGGCAGAGGCTTCAGTGACAGATCTCGGTACTCGCTCCAAAGCTGATTGAATCGGTAGAATCATGAAAGGCAGCCAGATGTAAACAAATACCAGGAACGTGCCAAAGTAACTAACCGATAACGATGCGCCGCCCAGTACCGGCGTTGAAAGCAGCGCTTCCAGCAACCAGGTTAAATGCAGTTTGGTTAAAACCCAGTTTAAAATGCCTTCCCTGGCCAGAATCAATTTCCAGGCATACACCCGTACAAGATAGCTGGACCAGAGAGGAAGCATCACGCCAATGTAGAAAATAGCTCGTAAATAACCTTTTGCATAACGGGCGGCAAAATATGCAATGGGGAAGGCAATGACAGCGGATGCAAGTGTCACTGTCGCAGCCATCAACACGGTGCGTACGATGACATCGATATTGGCTGCGCTAAATAATTCAAGGTAAGTTTTAAGAGTCGGCTGCCGTATGATGGTGCCGGAAAATTCATCGATAGAAAAAAAACTTTGCATCAAAAGCGCAATCAGTGCGCCAAGATAAACCACCCCTAGCCACAATAGTGGCGGCGTCAGGAATAGCAATAACAGTAATTTGGGGTTGCGAAAACTCCAGGCACCAAGGCGGGCAGCTGGTGTCAGTTTTGCGGTTGGTTGCATGCTTCGCCTTCGCTGATCAATTGAATATCATCTTGATCAATGCGTAAATTCAGAGTGTCGCCGATTTCGGGAAGGCCAATGGATCGTTGATGTTGTTGTTCAAGTACTGTAATGAGATACACATCATGCTTGCAGACAAGTACAAGCTTATTACTGGATCCCTGAAAGATAATGTCCTTTACCTGTGCAGATAATTGAATCTGGCCGTTTTTGGCATTTCCATGCTTTTGAATCTGAATATTTTCCGGTCGAATTGCGATAACCGAATTGATACCAAACAACGCTACAGCCTGTTCAGCATTCAGCAGGTTAGAGGTACCTACAAAATTAGCCACAAAAGAGCTGACTGGATGGTTATATACCTCTTGCGGTGAGCCAATTTGCTGTATGCGACCAGAATTAAAGACGGCGATACGATCACTCATGGTAAGGGCTTCCTGCTGATCATGGGTAACATAGACAAATGTAATGCCAAGCTCTCGCTGCAAGGTCTTCAACTCTTCCTGCATTTGTTCTCGCAGCTTCAGATCCAGGGCGCCAAGGGGTTCATCCAGCAATAAAATTTTTGGCTGATTAATCAGCGCTCTGGCTAGTGAAACCCGTTGCCGTTGCCCACCGGATAGCTCAGCCGGTTTCCTGCCTCCTAACCCGTCAAGTTGCACCTGTTCCAGCATACGTTGGGCCCTGAGATTTCTTTCTTCTTTACCTGTTTTCTGAATCATCAAACTGTAGGCGACGTTTTCGAGAACAGTCATATGGGGAAACAAAGCGTAATCCTGAAATACAGTATTCACATCACGCCGGAAAGGAGGGAGATTTTCCGCACTAACGTCATTCAGATATATATGACCTGATGTGGCGCGCTCAAAACCGGCAATCAAACGCAGGCATGAGGTTTTGCCTGACCCGGATGGGCCAAGCAAAGAGAAAAATTCACCGTGATCGATGCTAAACGAAGTGCTGTCAATTGCGGTTACGTCACCAAATTGTAACGTTACCTGATCAAACACCACCGCATGACCTGGTAAAGTCATAAATGAATCCGGACAGAAAGCGTTACGGAGTCACAGAGCAGTGACTCCGCATGGTTAACGGATCATCGACCTCCCAGGACAGCGATGTAGCTCGTAACCCATCGATAGTAAGGGACGCAGGTTTCCTGGCTGGCACATTTGGATACCGGGGTACGCCAGAAATGAATTTTTTCAAAGTCATCCAGGCCATTTGTTTTGCAACCACCATCACCCAGCAAGGCATTGCCGGAACAGGCCTTAAGGTTTGCCGGTACTGAACCAAACCACGCTGCCAGATCACCTTGCAGTTTTGGCTGAATGGAATGTTCCAACCACTTGTAAGCACAATTAGGGTGGGCGGCATCAATATGCATCATGGTTGTGTCTGCCCAACCAGTAGCACCTTCCTTAGGTATCACGCTGGAAATATTGGCACCCTGGGACTGCAAAATATTTACCTGAAAGGGCCATGATGATGATGCCACTACACCTTCATTGGTAAAGTCGTCCATTTGCACAAAGGCATCGTGCCAGTATCGATTTACAATTTTCCGTTGCTGACGTAACAGGTCCAACGCAGCTGCATATTGATCTTCGCTTAGCTCGTATGGATCCTTGATCCCAAGTTCCGGGTTGGTCGACATTAAATACAAAGCTGCATCTGCAATATATATGGGTCCGTCAAATGCCTGAATTCTGCCCTTGTTCGACTTTCCATCGCCGAGGTTCATTTCTTCAAACACTACATTCCAGCTATCCGGTGCTTGTTTAAAGGCGTCAGTGTTGTACATCAGGACGTTTGCTCCCCACTGATAGGGCGCGCCATAGTGTTTGCCATCCACAGTATGCCAGGGCGCATTTTGCAACCGGGGATCAACATCAATCCAGGATGGAATCAGGTCGACATTAACTTCCTGTACACGCTTGCCGGCAATTAGTCGCAAGCTTGCATCGCCCGACGCAGTTACAAGGTCGAAGCCCCCCTGGTTCATCAAGGCTACCATTTCGTCCGAAGTGCCCGCAGTTTTAATTCTGACCTTACACCCGGTACTCTCTTCAAAACTGGTTACCCAGTCAAATGCAGCATCGGTATCACCACGCTCGATGTATCCCGGCCATGCGACGATATCGACAACCCCCTCACCCTCACCGATACTGGTGACCATTTGAGCCGAGGCGGCACCAACAATGGAAGCTGACAATATACCCGAAGCGAGAAACCTGAACAGGTTGAAGGTTTTTTTGTTCATATCATTCTCCAAAATTAAGATTAATAAAAGATAGTGCAGCAGACAAATATATCATTGTATGCCATGCGCGGGGTGCATAAAACCGGGAAACGGTATTGGCCTCGATCAGGCGCCCCATTTTTCAAAAAGTTGCTTTACCAGCGTGGCGAATTCAGCCTGCCGATATTGTTCGAAAATCGACCATGAACAAAAAGAATGCGGATCAGTGACACGATGAGGAAAAAGAATACCATCCAGATGATCATACTCATGCTGCCAGGTACATGCCGAATAACCTTTCACATCGTGAGCATGTTTTTCTCCATAACGATCGTAATAACGCACTGTAATTTCAACGTGACGGTCAACAACACCACGAATTTGTGGAACAGACAAGCACCCTTCATTGGATGGAAAGGTCTCGTCAGTTAGAGGTTCTATTTCTGGATTGATGGCAATCGTTAAAGGAACGGCTGGCTTATAGGGATAACGAGGGTTGTCTCCTACTTCAATAACAAACAATCGATAGGGAATACCGACTTGATTGGCAGCGATTCCCGCACCGTTTGCTGCCCGCATGGTATCAATCAGGTCATCGATCCAGCCTTGAACCTCAGGGCTGGCTATATCAGCAACCGGGACTTCGCTGGCCCGAGCAGCAAGTACAGGATGACCGATCTGTAAAATTTCTCTAACAGGCATTAGCAGAAAAATTTGATTTCAATTGTTGGATGATAGAGATTTTCAGATTATCAACTGGCATAAGATACAGGGTTCACCAAACATTGGTGTTTGCAGGCCGGTATAACCGATCATCCTGAAATCAAGTGAGCAGGATGGCCGGATAACAGCTTTCAGGCAGGCTTTCTGCTCACCTTTTTCTTTGCTGCAGTCTTTTTTACAACTTTCTTTTTAGCCGCTGCTTTTTTAGTAACTTTCTTCTTTGCTGGAGTCTTTTTCACAATTTTCTTTTTAGCTGCAGTCTTTTTCACTACTTTTTTCTTTCCAATTTTTTTACTGGAGGATTTTTTTACCGTAGCATTTTTTGTTACCATTTTTTCTTTCTTTTCGATAAGCTTGTTCCATTCCCTATCCAGGCTTTCAATACCCCGTTGCAAGAA
The DNA here is from genome assembly GCA_964403545.1 of uncultured Gammaproteobacteria bacterium. Lineage (GTDB taxonomy): Bacteria > Pseudomonadota > Gammaproteobacteria > Arenicellales > Poriferihabitantaceae > VYFG01. Next base: position 2,598 of record CAYOGN010000156.1, on the reverse strand, counting down.
TTTTGCAGTTTTCGTATACTCCCTTGAAGCTTTAAAGCGTTCTCCAACTGATTGCAGTGTACCTCGCAGTTCAATCGCTTCAGACTTTGCCTCGTCCAGAAGTTTTTGCATATTCTCGACCTGATTTTTAGCGGCTTCTGTACTGGATTTCTGAAACTTTTTCTCTGCCGCAACCAGTTTGACCCGGGATTTCTTCAGTTTGGCATTAGTCCTCTTCAACTTCTGCTTTAAAACATCACGTTCACGAGTGATTGCTTTATCTGTTTTCTCGGCAAGTTTGAAGTATTCTTTTTTTGCAGCGAGAAACGTTTTATGTGCTTTGGAAACTTGTTCTGGCATGATGATCAACTCTCTAGGGAAATAAGGGTAGACAGATTATAACGGAATTACATCCATTGAACGTTCACATGTAAGATCACCTTTAACCCGACCTCTAACCAATGCACTTTAGCGCACGCAAATAACCTTGCAAAGCGATAAACAGGTATGCCCAGGCCGAGAGCCTGCGGGTTAACCTGGAAGCAATTTCCTTATATGGTTGCTACAAACTACTTCATGATTCTTCATATAGATTTCATGATTTTCCTCGACCCTGGAAAGGTCGTATACATAGTTAACCATGACCCCCAGGGATTGCTCGATTCCTTTTTCTGACAGGTCAGCCTCCAGGTTCAGTCGTTCCAGCCTGGCACCATTTTTGAGGTGAAAACGTGCTACCGGATCCAGTGGTTCTTCCTTAGGGGTTTTCTGTTCGAGGAAATAGTTTGCGACCAGTTTCTCGAAAGAAGCTTTCAGTTTCCTGTCTTCCAGGCCATCGGGCTGTTGCTCGATTTGCTGAACCAGTACAGCCACATCCTGGTCCTCTTCTGATTTTTGTTCGAGCCATCTCCTGAGACCCGGGGCCGGTGATATCGTTGCAAATTTCTTGAGGTGCGGAAATCTCAGTTTCAGGCTTGTGGCAACCTGTTTGATCAGAAAATTTCCGAATGACACTCCAGCGAGCCCGGCATGGCAATTCGAGATCGAATAAAAGATCGCGCAGTTGGCGCTCTCCGGATCCTCCAAAACGTGTTCTTCACTCAGTATCTGGTTGATCTTTTCCGGGATCTTTCCTGTCAGCGCCACCACCACGAATACCAGCGGCTCATCTTCCATGGCCGGGTGAAAAAATGCGTAACAATACCGGTCCTCGGGCTTCAGTCGGTTCCTGAGTTCGTTCCAGTTATCGATCTCGTGCACGGCTTCGTATGCAATAATCTTCTCGAGAATATGTGCTGGCGTGGTCCAGTCAATAGGCTCCATCAACAGGAATCCCCGATTGAACCAGGAATTGAACAGGTGGCGAAAATCCGCGTCAATTTTCCCCAGTTGGGGAGACTGCTTCAGTAGCCTGAGTAACTGCTCGCGCATTTTTACCAGTCGCCTGATCCCGCCGGGTGCCAGGTTAAGGCGCCGGAACAGTTCCTGCCGTGCGGGCTCGGAAGCTGAGGTCAATTGCTTGAGTGTGGCTGCAGAAGGATCCCGGGTATAATTGTCTACCGCCAGCTTCAGGGTATCCACGTCAAGATCATAGTCATCATTCAGCATCTGGAAGAAACGTTCCCTGCCTTCGAAATCAAGCTTTTCAAAAGCATTCAGAATACGATCAGATAGCAACAGACTGGAATACTCGCCATCAGATTGCATGGTCATGCGACAAAGTTCGTCGATAGAATGTGTTTCATCACCAAACAAATGCTTGCGTAAGGACTGGGGTGCCCAACTACCGCGCCTGATTGACGGCATTAAATCCTGCAATAAATTGGCCCTGCTCATAACGGCTTTTAACTATTTGACAATTGTGATTCAGTAAAGCTGTACAATTTTACAGTCTCTATTGTCTCATCATTGCGTCATTAGAATACAACTATGTAACAAGTTACCTCCTCCCGCCACCACCGAATGACTGCTATCGTTTATAGCAATTTCCCATTTCCGAAACCTCGGTAAACATGCTCTGCAATTGGGCCGATTGGACGCCCGCTGGACACAATGTTCTATAGCCGGGAAACTTCACATGCTGTTTCTCAATGGCGTCTACATGGATAAAACCAATTTGGATCAGCTATCCGTTTTCAGTGATACCGCGTCATTCATGAAGCTGCCCTCGGGTAGATTTTAAATATGCAGCTGATGACGATGGCAACCACGAATAGCAAGGGATTCAATCATGTCAAATTAATACACTGGGGGATCACTTTGGGGCATCTTTTCCAGTGTTTTTCCATGGGAATGCCCTGGTTCATTACAGGGACTTCTGTTGTAATGGATCCCAAGTCAATAAAGAAGCGGTTCCTCTGGATTTTGGATCAATGGAGGCCGCCGTTTGAAAGTAAGCGTTAATCAGAGACCGATCACGGCGTTCGGTCAGACAGACAATATATGCCTTGGTGTACATCTGGGCGTTGCGGATCTGGAGGATGCGAATATTTGGAGAAGCCGCTAACTCGGTTTCCGAAACGATGCCCACCCCAAAACCCCGCAAAACTGCCTCACGGACCGCTTCGCGGCTGTTTATTTTAAATTCTCTAATCGATACATTCCCAGGACCTTACTTTA
>CAYOGN010000155.1:0-10446 GCA_964403545.1 uncultured Gammaproteobacteria bacterium | reverse complement strand
GATCTGAACAGCGTCATTGATCCGCTGATGGAGTCACGAGCCAGTGATCCAATTGTGCAACCCTCCAGGGCTTCGGCGCTACGGGAGATGTTGCCAGACAAAATGCCGTCACAGGGGGTGGCAATTGAAAATGTACTGCAGCAACTGCAGCCGCTGATTCATCATTATTGTCGGCGCAATACCCATCCCGGATTTTTTGGTTACGTCGCCTCCGGTGGCTTGCCCATTGATCCACTGAGCCACGCCCTGGTTGCGGCCATTAACCAGAATGTGGTGGGTTATCCCGGTTCTCCTTCTGCCGCTACCATCGAACGCGCCGTTATTGCCTGGCTTTGTCAACTGGCAGGATATCCGGTTAGTGCAGAAGGAGTGTTTCTTGGCGGTGGATCCATGGCGAACCTGACCGCAATTGGTGCCGCATTGGTACATTGCTTTGGTGCTGACTACCGGCGCGGAGGAATTACGGTGGCGGCAGCTGGCAGAACTCCGCGAATCGTTTGTTCCCGCGCAACCCATTTCTCTATTCAGCGGGCGGTAGGGTTAATGGGCCTTGGCACTGACAATGTAATTGCCGTTGCCACCGATGATGAGCATCGGATGAGAGTTGACTTGCTGGAGCAAGTGCTGGAGCAGGAAGACTGCGTTGTCTGTGTCATCGCCAGTGCCGGCACCACCACTACCGGTGCAGTTGATCCTATTGAAAAAATTGCCCTGCTGTGCGCCAAAAAAAATATCTGGCTGCATATTGATGCGGCCTATGGTGCGGGCGCATTGCTCAGCGAATCTTTAAGACCATTATTTGCCGGTATAGAACGGGCAGATTCCATTACCATGGATCTGCATAAATGGTTCTTTAATGCGATCGATAGCAGTGTGGTGTTGTACCGTGATCCTGCTTATGCCCGCAAGTTATTCTATGAGAAGTCTGATTACATTCAGTTTCCAGTGGATGGGCCGCCGGAGCAACACATGTTTTTTCACCTGGGGCCGGAGTTATCACGACGCTTTCGTGCATTGCCGGCGCTGATCGCATTTTGTCATTATGGATCCGAGGCCATGGGTCGCAACGTGCTGCATAATGTTGAATGCGCACGCTACCTCGCTGCATTGGTTGAGTTTCATGATAATCTGGAAATCGTTGCCGCGCCGCAATTATCCATCGTCAATTTTCGCTACCTGCGAAAAGACCTCGATCCGAAGTCAGTAGATGCAGTGAATCAGCGCATTCAAAAGAAGATCGAAAGTGAGGGCCAGTTTATGATTTCGCCGACCAATTTAAATGGCAGGCCAATGTTACGGGTTTGTATCGTAAACCATGCCACCCGGCATACCCATATCGACGGCCTGGTAGACAGAATTCTGACCCTCGGCAACGAATCGAAAAACTAACCATTAGGAATCCTTTTATAGATAAGGAAACTTCTGAAAAATCCGGGTGATGATCACCAAATTGCTGCAATTTACCGTTTAATTCACTACTCAAGGGCCATTTGCAGAACCTGGGCAACATGAAGCGACTTGCGCTCCGTATTCAGCCCAATCTGGTGCCGACAGGATGTCCCATCAGCCACAATCAGGGTGTCAGCAGGGCTTTGCCTGACCGCGGGCAATAGCGCGGCCTCGGCCATTTTTCTGGAAATCTCCCAGCTGTCGCTGGCATAGCCGAAGGAACCCGCCATACCGCAACAGGATGATTCAATGAGTTCTACTTCCAGCCCGGGTACCATCTGTAGTACTTGCTCTACGCTTGCCATCTGATTGAATGCTTTTTGATGACAATGTCCGTGTAGTAACGCCTTGTTAATGAGGGATTTGAGATTCAGTGGAGGCTTCTTCTCGATGATAAGTTCTTCGAATAACATCACCTGGCTGGCCACAGTACGGGCCCGCTCATTGACCAGCAATGCGGGCATTTCATCGCGTAACCCAAGGGTACAGCTCGGTTCAAGCCCGACGATGGGAACCCCGCGTTCAGCAAATGGATACAGGGTATCTACCAGCCGGGTCATTTCTTCGCGGGCTTTATCAATCATGCCGCTGGTCAGCCAGGTACGACCGCAGCATAACGGCCGCTTTGATTGAGCGCTGACTGGTGTCAGTACGCGGTAGCCTGCTGCTCCAAGAACAGTGGCCGCCGCGCGCAGGATTTCAGGTTCAAAATAGGTGTTAAATGTGTCGGCAAACAAAATCACCTCGGGGCCCTGGATGGAATTTTTTTCTGCTCCGGGATTATAAAAATCCCTGCGCCAGCGCGGGAGCTGGCGATGACGGGTAAATCCGGTCAGAGATTCAATCATCCTGGCCATAGCAGGGATTTTGTCGGGACAATTTCCCAGCCATGGCATTCGCGCAAGATAAGGTGCGTAGGCTGGCAGGTTTGCCACCAGCCACTCGTGCAAGCTCAACCTCTTTTTTTGTGCCCGTACCGCCGCGGCCACCTCAATCTTCATCCGCGCCATATCGACACCGGTGGGGCATTCCCGTTTGCAGGCCTTGCAACTGACGCAGAGTTTCATGGTATCCACCATCTCGGCTGAATGCAGCGCGCCCTCTCCCATCTGACCAGAAATGGCCATGCGCAGGGTATTGGCGCGGCCCCTGGTCAAGTCGCGCTCGTTACGGGTAACCCGATAGGAAGGGCACATTGCACCACCCGCCAGTTTGCGACAGGCACCGTTGTTATTGCACATCTCCACCGCACCCTGAAAGCCGCCACCTTCTCCGGGCCAGGCCGACCAGTCGAGTGCAGTCTGAAACGGGGTGACCGAGTAATCCTTCGAATAACGGAGCAAGGTACGGTCATCCATTGGCGGTGGATCGACAATTTTGCCGGGATTGAACCGCTGTCCGGGGTCAAATAAAACCTTCACCTCAGCGAAATTATCCACCATGCGCTGACCAAACATTTTGCCATGGAACTCCGAGCGTACCAGACCATCACCATGCTCCCCCGAGTGTGAGCCCTTATAGCGAAGCACCATGTCGAAGGCTTCTTCGGCAATGGCGCGCATTGCTTTCAGATCCTGATCGAGGCGCAAATTTAATACCGGGCGCACGTGCAGGCAGCCTACCGAGGCATGAGCATACCAGGTACCGGTAGTACCATGGTTATGAAATATTTCGCTGAGCCTCGCGGTGTATTCTGCAAGGTCTTCCAGTTTCACCGCACAGTCCTCAACAAAAGAAACCGGTTTCCGTTGTTCCTTCATCGACATCATGATATTGAGCCCGGACTTGCGTACTTCAAACACCGCCGCCTGCAATGCCGGATCAATGGCCTCTACCACACCACCACGGCTGGCTGGTGGGTGATCCCAGGCAAAGCCGAGGTTTGCCATGACTTCTGATAAACCATTGAGTCGTGTCAGATTTTCATTTGACTCAGTTTCGGCGAATTCGACCAACAAAATTGCTTCAGGCTGACCACGGACAAATCGTTCTACCACCGGTCGATAAATTGGAATTTCCATGGACAATTCGATCATGGTGCGGTCGATCAGCTCCACTGCGACGGGATCCAGTTTGACAATATGTTGAGCGGCATCCATCGCTCCATAGAAACTCGGGAAATGACAGATACCGAGAACTTTATGTTCCGGCAGCGGCGCGAGTTTGAGTTCAATGGACTCAAAGTAAGCCAGGGTGCCTTCGGAACCAACCAGAATGTGGGACAGATTTATTTGTTCGCTGGATTCCGCTGGTGGTATCAGGGCGTCAATATTGTAGCCACCGACCCTGCGCATCACATCAGGAAAACGCGCCTTTATTTCAGCTTGCTCCCGGTTACCCAGGGCCAGCAGTTGTTCTGCTATCGGGCCATCGAGTCGTGCTCCGGAATCTATAGGCCCCGTATACATTTTATTGCCATCGGCCAGGATCGCGCCAATTGACTGGACGTTATCACGCATCAGCCCGTAGCGGATAGACCGGCTACCACAGGAATTATTTGCCGCCATTCCGCCAATGGTGGCACGCGATGCGGTGGATACATCCACCGGAAACCACAGACCATGGGGTTTAAGCACTCGATTTAATTCATCCAGCACAATCCCCGGCTGCACCACGCAGCGCCTACGCTCGATATCAAGTTCGAGAATATGATCAAGGTGTTGGGTGTTATCAATCACCAGGGCATGATTAACGGTCTGGCCACATTGTGAAGTTCCACCGCCGCGAGGAAGTACGGGAATTCCTTCTGCGGCAGCGTAGGCTAGTGTTTGCTGAACGTCATTTACAGTTTGCGGGATCACCACACCCAGCGGCATCATCTGGTAGATTGATGCGTCGGTGGCGTAGCGACCGCGGTCAAATACACTGGTTAACAGATCACCCTCAATAGATCGAGTGAAGGAATCCAGTCGAGGTAATACCGGCTCGGTTAGGGGCATCTGATTATTGGCCTGACATGGCGATGTGCTTATTTATATTCAAAAAAACCGTCCCACTTCTTATTCAGTACACGCAACCCGTCTTCCATAGCGATGGCGTGGTATATACCGTCAGTTTCAACTACCAGCCCCAGGCGTAGAAGTTTCTCCATTGCGTCCTGTATTTCAAAATCGATTGCGCAGGCCCAGGATTTTTCCATCCAGGTTTCAATCTCCAGGTCCAGTTTTTCGGCTGACAGCCCACTGTTACTGGCCAATAGTGTGCAATAGGCGAGAATACTCTCCTTGAACTCTTCATCTTCCGCATTATCCACGAGGCGGAATACAACCCCCAGATTATTATCCAAATTGCGAAAATACAGACTGTCCGTGAGTGATTTCAGGAACCGGATACAGCGGCTCCTGAACTTGCTCCACTGGCGGAACAGGTAGGCGCCCAGTGCCCCCAAGCCGCCGGCCAGGGTCAAAAGTTGTTTCTGGTCGAGAATTCCGGGGTCATCCCGGTGCCATCCCATCCAGAACAACACCAGGCTGCTGATCAACACAAGCGACGCCCCAAGCTTGGTAATCAATATAACGATGCCTCCGGCAGCTGCCGGAATGCCAAACAGCATCTTGTCCAGTCGCGTCATCCGGACTTCGGTATTGGGAAATAACATCTCAATATCGTGTTTGGGCACATCGCGGAACAATTTTAACAGCGAGGATCCGGGTTCAAACAACAGCTTGCTGCGATTTTGTTCCGCAAAATATTCATCAGGTTTAAAACGCACGTAAAAAACCACGCGGTCATAAACATCAAACTCCACCCACCTTTTGCGCAGCTTAAAGGGTGGCCGTACCAGCTCGCGGGATCTGTGCATACCGCGCCGATACAGCACGACATCCTCGAAATCATCGAAATCGATTTGCAGCTTTACGAAAAACAGGGATTCCTGTTCCAGCGCCTCTTCCAGCTCACTGCGGCTGACGGTTTCGAAATTTGCCTTATCGAGAGTAGACTCGAGCTCGCTGATAAACCGGACCTGTATTTTTTTGCGCTGATCCGCATCCAGTACACGCACCATTTGGGTATCCCGAGTCGGATTAAACGGGCTGTACAGGTCTTTCATCATTTCGAGCCGCTCATGAAACTCAAAATGAAACACAGATTTTAATATCCGGCAAAATGAACGTAACTGCTCCTCGGCCTGTCCCTGCCAGCCCCCCTGAGCGACACACATCTCCACCACATCCGCTGCCCGAAAGGGAATAAACCGCTCTTTTTCACGCAAATTCATCAGTCAACTGTTGTTTTGTTGTTTGGAATTTTGTCGAATTCAACCTTAAGGTTCCCGGAGTCTGTAATTATCACATTGATATAACCCAAACTGCTATTACGAATATGGATAGCACTGTTTCACTGCCATTTCATCACCTTGGCGAATTTGCAAAAATTTTTCCCAGAAACCCCGGTCAATTTTTTGCAAAGAATTTGCCGTGGAAGCCCGGCGGTAGCGGCCAAGGTGGCTGGGTCCGCCGTTGTAGGCAGCGTAGCTGGCACGGACCAGATTATCGGTGCCACCTTCCAGTTTATGCTCTTCTTTGCGAATGGCGTAGCGGACCAGATAACGGTGCAGAATTTCACTCCCCGCAGCTGCATTATAGGCGATGCTGTTGCCAAGGGATTCGGTATCGTAGAAGCCGCGCCAGACCTTCGGCATAATTTGCATCATGCCGAGGGCTCCGGCACTTGATGTGATGGTTTTGATCTTCCCGTTGCGTCGCTGGTACTGGCGCCAGCAGGTCTCCTGCCAAGCCGTTGTCAGCACCAGGTCATGGTAGAGCTGATGGAAGTCAGATGCCAGTGGATGGGTTTGCAGGGTGTTGTTGACGGTTTCCTGCAACAGATCCTTAATCAGCGACAGGTAGACAGAAATATTCGTCTGATCCGGAACAATCTGGTCCAGATCTTCGGCCTTATTTCGGCGGGCTGTGCTGGCAAACGCATCCGGCAGCAACCAGTTGTGCCAGGAGAGTCCAGGTGGTGCTGGCGCATCGTCTACCGGTTTTTCGATTGGCGTGTTGACCGGCTCGTCTGTGGTGTCGGCAGGAAGCTCGGGTAGATCTATTGCCGGACCGAAATCAAATAACGCCCGCATTTCCGCATCCACTTCCGGGTTGATTTCCAGGGGGTCCACATCGGGGTCGGTGATCAGCATCCGGGCCAGCCGTCGCAAACCATCAACGGTGACATCCCATCCAGTGACTGGCCCAAGGGAGTCCACTGCATTCAGTGCATCTACCGCAGTAATAAACCCAAGAAAGCGGAGCGATTCCCGGCCACTGATATCCACAGAAATTTGACGAAAAATGGGTGCCAGCTGGTGCCAGGTTTTAATAAAACTTTTTCTTACCGGGTCAACATCCGGCGAATCAGGATCGCTCAGCACCTCCACCAGTGCGTAGCGGGTTTCAATCAGTGCGTCCAGCAAGACCTCTCTCATTTCGCGGTCAACGACATTGCGCGCGGCGATTTTGACAACAAATCCAAGAAACGCATCCCAGCGCTCCCAGGTCTCGATAACTTGCTGAATTTCAGGTTCACTCAATGCCTGTTCCCCGGGGGAATCGTGTTCTGCTGGCAGAATGTCGATTTCAAAACTTACCACGGCTATCAAGGCATCGATGGTCGTTTCGAGCGCATAAAGATTAAAACTGTCCACCAGCTTTTGGCCGCTCCTGAGATCATCGCGGGAAAAAAACAACGGCAGCAATTGACGGATTTCATCCATCGCTTTGGTCAGATCGATAGAAAGCTTATCGAGCTGTGGGTGTACGTTGTCTTTCACCAGATTCCACAGCCAGTTACTGGTGCCGGATCGCTTGCCGTTCCGATCGAGCAATTCGGTGTCAATGGTGGAGAAAGAAATCAGACCACGGGGATCTTTTACCTCCGCCTTCTGAATCGCTTGAATACTGCCTTGCCATTGGAGTAATCCAACACAGCGGTCACCAATTATCCACCCCGTCCTCGCCTTTGCATCTGTGAGGATAGTCATCTTTCCGGGCTCGACGATTACCCGGGGATTGGACAGGGTAAGATCATTGCAACCCTCTTCATCACCCCAGACGGACAAACCCTGCTGGTTGTTAAAAACACTCTCCTGGAGCAGGTGTGTGAGGAACCTGCTATCGAAATTTATCGGTAGATCCAGGGTTTTTGCGATGGCGATCCCATTGAACATTGAACCCGCGATCAGAAAGCAGACAAGTCCGAAAAACTTTCCTCTCATTTATCTTTTCAGCGCCTTGTCTTGTATCATTTCGGTTTTCGTACACTACACTAACAACATAAGATTCACAATTTTGTAATATCGGGATGCAATATCCGGAAGTATGCCGGAACTAATCCAACCCGACCCTTTCAAATAATTGTCCTGAATCAGCATTCAGGGGGTTTGTTGCCAACGCCAAATAGCCGTTTATATGATTAACTTATGTTTATAGCACGTACGGTAAAAATAGTTATTGTGCTATTTTGTTTTTTACCCATTGGCCTGGCTCATGCCGGGGTGCCGACAAACCAGCTGCAGGATCATCCTGCTCCCTATCTCGCGCTTCATGGCAGTGATCCGGTGGCATGGCAGGAATGGACTGCGGATGCAGTGGCCAGAGCCCGTGATGAGAACAAGATCCTGTTTGTCTCGGTGGGGTATTTCGCCTGTCACTGGTGCCATGTAATGCAAGCGGAAAGCTACAAGGATGATACTGTGGCCGCGGTGTTAAACGAGCATTATGTTTCGGTGAAAGTGGACCGGGAGCTGGAGCCGGCGCTGGACCGAAGATTGATGGACTTTGCCCAACGTATTATCGGGCGTGGCGGCTGGCCGCTCAATGTGTTTATCACCCCTGAGGGTTGCCCGATTTACGCGCTGCTGTATGCCCCTAGAGACCATTTTCTGCAAACCCTTACCAGGCTTCAGGAAATATGGCAGTCAGATCCTGACCGGGTGCGCGGTATGGTCGCAGCTGAAGGTCAACAAGGGTTTCCTGAGCCGGACCCGGATCTGGATGTGGTTGCCATGCAGAAAATAATCGACGCGGCGCCGGGTAAAATGTTGGTCCGTGCGGATACCTTTGACGGTGGATTTGGTGAGCAAACCAAGTTCCCATCTGTTAGTCAGCTCCAGTTTCTATTGACCCGGTATAGTCGCGATGAGGATTCAGGGATAAAACCGCAGATCAGGGAGTTCCTGGAGCAAACCCTGGATTCCATGGCCAACAGGGGTATTAACGATCATCTGTCCGGGGGTTTTTTTCGCTACAGCGTAGACCCCGGCTGGGAGATTCCGCATTTTGAAAAAATGCTGTATGACAATGCCGCCCTCGCGGAGCTGTATATACGCGCGGGCAAGGTATTCCAGCGCGATGATTATCACCAGGTAGCGAAGCAAACACTTACCTTTATGCGACAAACCATGTGGCAGCAGGGGGCACTGGTTGCTTCCCTTTCTGCAGTGGATGACGATGGCGTGGAAGGGGGGCATTATTTGTGGCAACAGAGTCAATTGAAACAGATTCTGAACGATGACGAGTATCGGCTGGTTGGTGCGGTCTGGGGCCTGGATCGGGCGAATGAACTGGAAGCGGGCAATCAGCCCCGATGGCACCAGACCCTGTCGTCCTATGCCGAAGCGTCCGGGGCAACACTGGTTCAACTTGAGGTCAACCTCGAGTCAGCGCGTAACAAACTATTGGTCGCTCGTACAAAACGTAGTCTGCCGGTAGACGATAAACTGCTCGCTGGCTGGAACGCACTCGCGTTGAGAGCGTTTACCCTGGCGGCTAAGGAATACGATGATAAAAGCTATCTCGATACCGCCAGTCAACTGAATCATTTCCTCAGCGAAACGTTATGGGATGGTCAGCGACTGACCCGGGCAATGGCCAAAGGGGAACCTCATGGTACCGCATCGATTCAGGACTATGCCTATGTGGCACGTGCACTCGTTGATTATGCCAGCGCATTTGGCAGCGAAGAAGATTACGGCCTCGCAGCCAGTGTGGCCCGTGCGGGATGGGAAAAGTTTTATCGGGGCAATGCCTGGTATCGACAGGATGGCAGTTTACTGACACCGCCTGCAGGCAGTGAAGTTATGGAAGACGGTCCGACACCGTCACCGGCAGCAATTCTTATCGGGGTAAGTTTCGAAATCGCTACCAGAGAGCAGGATAGCGCCTGGTTAGAACGAATCCGTGGTGCGGTAAACCGGGGTCAGGAAAATTTGGCGTCTGCACCATACTGGTATGTCAGCCATATGGGTGCGATTCAGACCGTCATCGACAGTATTGAATAGTCAAAGAGAAAGCAGCCGCCACTCTTTCTTGATAAAGCCAAAAATCGGTTTAAACTGGGTCTTGTAAGACATTTTTTTGCAGTCCTCAATCCAGTAGCCGAGATATAACCAATCCAGCTTCATCTGATTGACATAATCTATTTGCTTGAGGATGGCATAGGTACCAAGGCTGCGCCTGGACAGTGTCGGATCAAAGAAGGTATAGACCGCCGACATGCCGTCTTCCGGTAAATCGCAGACCGAGAGTGCAACCAGGCGCTCTTCAAGCCGGAACTCGATAAATACCGTCTCCACCGATGACTCCACCATAAATTCACGGTATCGATCAGGGTCGGAGTGATCCATGATATCACCGGTGTGACGCCAGTTTTGATAAGCGCAATAGAGCTCAAAATGCTCCTGTTCAAAACTCGACGGAACCAGGTTGGTTGTCAGATCACTGTTGCGTATCCAGGTTCTTTTCTGGGCCCGGTTGGGGCGGAATTCCCGGGTTGGAATCCGCACCGATACACAAGCATTGCAGTTGCGGCAGTGAGGCCGGTAAACGGTATCTCCACTGCGCCGAAATCCGGCTTTGATCAGGATACTGAACAGGTGATTGTCAACGTGGTGGTTCGGATCCAGAAGTACCGTGGACGCGGTTTCCGGCTCAATATAGGGGCAGGGATGGGGCGCTGACAAATACAGCTTCGGCGGGTCGGACTGAATGCTCATTATTT
>CAYOGN010000154.1:0-3898 GCA_964403545.1 uncultured Gammaproteobacteria bacterium | reverse complement strand
TTGGCTTAAATATTTGTATTTCTGTTTGACCTGCAATTTTTGAACCATCGATAACTCCCGCGAGAAATTCCCAGGTTTCTGATGGACCAGTTTTTGTGCTAATCCGGGGTTAAGTATTGATGCAATTCAACACAATTTTAGGACAGGCTGTCGAAATTATTGCGCGAGCTGGTAATTCGGATCCATAAAATTGAGTCAGGGTCAATCAACCCTGGTCCAGTTCTTTCTTGATGTGCCTGACCGGATAGTCCAGACCGAGGCTTTCAGTATATTGAACGAATTCTTCAACTTTCGACCGGGATTCTTCTTGATTCGGGTTTTCATACCAGTCCGCAAGTATCCGGGTTCTTGAAATGAAAAATGCCGCCCAGGGAAGGGATTCGCCACTCGTGTATTTTTCCAGTCGGTCAGCATAGTACCTTGCTCGGTCCAGTTCCCGAGTTTTAATCATGGCATCCATGGCATAGCGATTGAACCAGAGATGGTTATGGCTGATTGTTTCGCCTTCCGTGATCTTTTCGCCTTCTCTCAATGCGTTTTCCCGGACTGCTGGTTCGTTTGTGATGTAGGCCTGGGTACCGAATACCCTACCCGAATTGAAGGCATGTTTGCGCCCGGTTTCCACGGCTTCCGCAATTGTCTGTTCTGCCTGATCCTGGTTATTACGCCGGTATTGGCAGACCGTCTGCCAGATCAGGCCCAGGGGCCGCCACGCCTTCGCGCCCAATTTGGTCGAAAGCTCAACAGTCCGGTTGGCATGCTGCTCATAGGTTTCCAGGTCAACATTCGCAATATCGTAGGCGATGTGGCAGAAGCATCCACGAGCGGTCATTTCTGCACGCAGGTGACCCAGTGCGCAGGCACTTTCCATTGCTTCTACTGCGGTGGGAAGCGCTTCACGATGTCGTAGCAGATACAAAATAGTGAATGGTAACATCGCGTTATAAGCCGATTTTATTTTTCCGAACCCATATTCATCGGATACTTTCAGGCAGCGGCTGAAGTAACCGTGAGCGCTTTGCATGTGGCCGGCGGCGTAAGCGGCGTCTCCGAGTCCACCCAACGCGCGGGCAGTGTCCGTTGCAGACTCGATTTTTTCCGCGTAGTCCAGGGCGGACTGGTGTTCCTGCCGGCACAATTCTGATTTCCCCAGGGGAAACATCAGATTTCCCCTGAGGTGATGCAGCACACTGAGCGCCTGGCCCATGCCATTTGACTCCGCCAGGGGCTGTGCCACGTCGAGCAACTCTAGGGCATTATCGTAACGGGTCTGTATTCTCATGGTCGAGGCCATGCCAATCTGTGCAAGGCAGCGCTGCTGCTCGGTGATTGCTTCGGCCACGGCAAGTTCGAAAGTTTCCATCGATTTTTCTACCTGCCCAAGCTCGAGTAGGATTTCGGCCATGAAACAGAGCATTGGCTGTCTGTCTTCTTCCGATTTTGACAGGGAAATGGCGCGTTCGGTCAACGTGAGCGCCTTGGCATAACGGTATTCTCCGACAAGTTCTTGTGCGGCTTCGATATAGGCTTGTGCTGCCATTTCGTCGCCGGCCCGGTCCAGGTGCTCTGCGTACAGGGGCGCATCCAGCGGTTTAAACCATTCCGCAGCTTTTGAATGGAGTTTACGTTTGCTCGACCTAAGAAGTGACTGGTTAACACCTTCACGGATAAGGGCGTGAGCAAACAGGAAGCCGTCTCCTTCGACGCGCACTAGGTGGTGCGTCAGGAGGGCTTTGCACTCATATGCACTATCAATAACCAGAAACTGCACCAGTTCCTGGGTGAATCTTTGACCAATAACGGATGCGGCCTGGATTGCAGCGCGATCCTTTTCAGGCAAACGATCCATTCTTGACTGGACCAGAGTCTGGATCGAATCCGGCAGGTTGTCATCCTCAATACCGGGTTCGGTTCGCAGTAGCTGTTCAAGAAACAGCGGGTTGCCTTCGGAGCGTTCGATACACTGGCGCACAAAGCTTTCATCACTGTTTGAGATATCTTTGGCCAAGGCGCTTGCTTCGCGGGACCGAAGTGGGGACAGGTCAAGGGTAACAAACCCGGTGTTTGAGACACGGCCACGCCAGCTGTCGTCCAGCTGGTCACCCTCCACCCGCGAGGTCATCAGCATGATTACGGGGCTGTCGACTATACTGGCGCCGATTTCAGCAAGGTAGTTGCGGGTTATGTTGTCAGCCCAATGGAGGTCTTCGATGGTAAGCAATAACGGGTTTTGCTGACTGGCAGATCTGACCAGGGAGGAAACCACCGCTTCCCGTCCCCGCTGCCGGGTGACATTGTCCAATGATTCGAATCGAGATTTCTGAACAGGGCCGAGCGGCAACTCCAGAAGGTCATGGAGATACATTTCCTGGTCAGGTTTGACCATACCTTCCGATATCGCCATCGATATGGCATCAAGGTTGGCCGCCTGGTCTTTGCTTCCGCGGACGCCGAGCAGGCTGGCAACAATAGTTGGAATGGTTTCCTGTTCCCGAGATGCACCGAAATCTAGTACCAGTGATTTGTGACAGGACATGCCACTACCGTGTGCACTTGTACTAAACTCGTCAACAAGTCTTGTCTTGCCTATTCCTGCGGGTCCTCGCACGTATACTATGTGGCCGGCCTCAGATTCCTGACAGATTGCGACAACACTATTGAACTGGGCGATTTCCGTTTGTCGACCTACAAAACGGGTGTGCCATCTTGACGAATTACCATCCGCGGATAAATCCAGGCCGGTCAGTTTCCACGCAGGAACAGGATCCGGAAAACCCTTTACCGTGACTGGAGGTAATTCAGTAGTGCTAATTTTATCTGACGCCAGGCTCCTGGTACTTTCGGTGATTTGAATAGTCCCAGGAGATGCCGACTGCTCCATGCGAGCGGCAAGGGGTACCTCGGGTCCGGAAGCGTCGAATTCCGCATTATCACCATCGCCAACGGTTAGCACCACGACTTCTCCTGAGTTGATGCCAATTCGAACCTGTAGCCCCTGTCCATGATGTTGTTGCAATTCCTCAAGATAACTACGGATACCGTTCTGCATGTCCAGGGCTGCGAGGCAGGCATCCCTGGCATGGTGTTCCGTGGCCAGAGGCACGCCGAACATCGCCATCAGTCCATCGCCCATAAAACGTGCAACATGGCCACGGTTATTTTCCACGGACTCACACATGATACGAGTGGCGCCATACAGCAAATCATGAGCGTCTTCGGAGTCGAGGGATTCGGTCAGGGCGGTCGAACCGGTAATGTCGGCAAACAGGATGCTGATGTTCTTACGCTCTCCGGGCAGCCTTTCCCAGTTTGAGAGATCATCACTGCTGGATTGATTTTCCTGTTCAAGTTCACCCGATGTGGATATGGTGGCTGCGCTCTCCGCGGCAATCTTCAGGAACTTCTTCCGGTGTCCCAGCTTCAGCCCGAGTTCTGCCAGGTCCTGGTCGGTGAGGTCTGCAATAAGTTCATCGTCAATTGCATTTTCTCTGAATGCCGGGATGAGGTCTTGAAGATTCAGCGACCTGAGTATGGTGCAAACCTTTTCGTCGGACATCAGTTTTTGGTTCCAGTCTTTTTCAGGGTTAAAGTATAAACGCTCCTGTGCCAACTGGCACTGGATAATAGTGCATGCCCAGGTTGTTCATGGACTTTGCCAGTATTTTATTTTAGTGTATTAGGAAGGATAACCGATTATGTAGCGTGCTAAAAACTCACGTCTATAGACACTGGTATTGACATTTTAAGGCTGGAATTCGGGTTTAGTGAGCGAGCGCGGCTGGTTGGTGTCAAATTGATCGAACGGCGGTTATGGGCAAAACTAAGAAAGGTTTGAGTTTAGTCGACTGTCCCTAAAGGGCGGCGAGTTCAATCGGTCGATGCAACACTTTATCGTTAA
>CAYOGN010000153.1:0-56998 GCA_964403545.1 uncultured Gammaproteobacteria bacterium | reverse complement strand
GGTGAATTTACCGATGCCGCACTAAAAGACAACAAGTTGATGGCTTTTCACGATAAGGTCAGGATGGTTGTAGATCCCGCATTCGAAGCAGTATATCCCGATAAATGGTGCGCCAGGGTAGAAGTTTTGATGGTTACGGGTGAGCGTTTCAGTCACACGGTGGATACGCCCAGGGGAGATCCGGAAAATAGTTTAAGTCGTAGAGAGCTGGAACAAAAAGCGCACAGGCTGGTAGCGTATTTTGATATTTGCCCTGCCGCAACAATGGACAGGATTGTTGAGACTATCTGGGATTTGCCCAATGTGAAGTCGATAGCGTCAGAATTTAAAGAGATTTGAAGACCCGATCATCAAGCTATTCAACTTGCCTGAGGCCTGACGTAGTGTATTCAATGGGACATATTTTTTCAGAACTCCCCTAATGAATCAAGACAAGGTGCGGCCGACTCAGGAACAGAACACAGGGAATGTCTGGCCCTTTGCAAGGCCTGTAACGGCGTACTGGATCATGTGCAAAGTTCTCTTCGGGCAAACCGATAAACGGCCATCCGGGTCGTTGTATTTCTTGTAATGGAATAGCACTTTATTAATGAAAAAAATCGCTGCCTGGATATGTATCATCAGCCTGGTTCTTTTAGGTGGTGCTGGATTGTTGTACAGATATGCTTTGAAACGGGACTTTTTCTTCGCTGAAATCGAGGCGCTGATAAAACAGGAAACCGGGTATACGTTGACCAAAACTGACTCCCTCGAATTTTCGTTATTGCCAAATCCTGCACTGACCGCTCAGCAGCTGGTGATAACCAATGCTTCTTCACAATCCAATCCCATTCTGGCGCGAGTAAAGAGATTGTCTTTCAGCTTGCAATGGGCACCCTTGTTGAAGCAAAAGGTAGTTATTGATCTTGGGCTGGATGCAGCTGATATCAGTCTGGCCATGGATTCACAGGGTATACCCAGCTGGATGACCGAAGAGCTTCAGGGGGTGGCGGGAGGGCTTCCCTTCGATGTCGACCGGGTCAATGCAGCAAAAACCAGGGTTGTCTTCAGGAATGATAAAACAAATGAAATACTCGGACTGGATCTGGATAAAATTGACATCGACCTGGGTAAAGGAATCACCCGTGCGCATATCGACAGTGCCGGACGATTGGGTGGTTCCCGTTTCTATGCCGTTGGAGACGTTGAGTTCAAATCGGAAAATAACCAACTTGATCTGAAGCTGGCGGTGGGTGCCGGTGAGGCAGAGAAGACAAATATCGACGCGATCAAGGCGTCGTCAGCGGCGCAGTGGATCAACCAGAACCTGACATTCTTTCCGCTGGATAGCGGGGTCGAGGGATCCATTTATTTCCGGGATGGGGTACCACACGGTGAACTGAACTTCGAAGCTGAAATGAAAGCTCTGGACGCGTTCGCCTATTTGGCAGAACCATTGAGTTATCTGAAAAAAGAACTCGGCCCCGCCTCTGCATCAGGGATTATTGCGCTGAATGGTAGTGATTTGGATATTGCCAATTTACAGATTGGACTTCATCACCAGCAACTGGAAATTGAAGCAAATGGTAGCGTTCAGAATTTGCTGTCCGATGTACGCTTTAATCTTGATCTGAGTGTAAAGGCAAAGAATCCCGATAAGGTAATCAAACCCGAATCGGTAACAGGTTTTGCGAAGAGATTAATCCCCGAAGTTGGATCCGTGGATCTAAAGGCTTCAATCAGCGGGGAAAAGGGTGAAATTCTGTTCAGCGGGATGGATCTGGGATTTGCTTACAATAGTCTTGACGCAAGGGTCGGTGGAGACCTGCAGCTGAAGCAGGACGATATGGCTTTTGGTCTTGAGCTCCGTGGCGAGGCCACTGAAACTACCGACCTGTTAAAGTTATTGGGTATTGAAAGTGAAGCACTGCTTGAGCCTGGTTCAGCTGTATATGGCTCGCTCAGTTTGGCCGCCAGAGTTTCTCTCCAACAGGATAGCTATAGCATAGAGTACGGCTCTGTGCAGCTACAGGATGGCAATATTAACGCCACTCTGGCGGGCAATCTGGGGATGATCGATAGTAAACTGGCCTTCGATCTGGATGCTAGCCTCGATGTCAGGGATTTTTCTCAACTGGCTACATACTTTCCCGCCGAATTTGAGCCGGATCTACAGGGGCTTGGCGGTAGCGCGATATCCACTATCAGAGGAACCCTGGAGGATTTCTCTCTCAGCAAAATGGAGATTAATCTTGCCCAGCAAGATCGACAGTTGCATCTTCAAGGACAATTGTCTCATCTGCCCGATAACCTGATATCGGATACTGAATTTCACTTTTTATCGGATCGACCCTTTGAGTTGGAACAATATTTTTCCAAACTCAAGAATCTACAGCTGACCGGGCCGTTGGATCTGGCGGCGACGATCAAAAGTGATACTGACAAGATCCATATTGAGCATATCCGGTTTCAGGCAGTGGACACGGATGTGAGCGGAGACGTCGCCATTGATCTGGGTCAGGACCCACCCCGGCTCACGGTCGAACTGCAGTCACGGAGATTTAAAACCGGACTTGTTACAATAGATCCTGAGGTGGCGCTTTCCGATCCGGAAGCACTCAATCCGGTACAAGAGCGTTTACAACCGGAACCTGAAACCACGGTCGAAGCAGAATTGTCGGGGAAGGAACTGGGCGAAATGTTTAGAGCATACACTGCTGGAATCGGCATCGAGACCGCGTGGATTAGAGACCTCAATCTGTACTTCAGCATTTCTGCCGACAAGGCGCAGGTAGGAGATTACGAGGGGGAAAATCTGGCTTTAACCCTTGACGCCAGTAACGGAGTCTTCAGGTTGGTTGAATATGAAATTCTGCTCGACGGAAAACCGGTATCTTTCAGCGGCTCAATTGACACAAATGCCTTGCTTCCGGTTTATAAGTTTTCTGGCGATATACAGCAAGGATCACTGGAGGCGCTGCTCAACGTGGACAAAAATCTGATGGAAGGAGGCGAATTAAGCGGGGGTTTTGTATTGACCAGCAAGGGGAGTGACCTTGGGGCATTAATAGAAAACCTCAATGGAAATGCGATGGTAACCATGGGCCCGCTAACCATTCGATCAAATGTTTTGACCACACTATCCGCGGATATGCTGTCCTCTATATTGAAAGGAATTGTGCGCAACAAAGAGGATGAGCCAGCCAGTTATTATCAGTGTGGCGTCTTGGCGGTGGATGTGGTGAAAGGCGTTGCTACGGCAAATAAAACATTCACCCTGCAGGCAGATGACTACATTCTCGCGGGCAAAGGTAAACTTGATCTTAACAACGGATTTGTCGATATCAAGGTATATCCGAAAGCAAGAAAAGGCATAGGGTTCAGTATTTCCACCCTGGTTGGCGGGTTCAGGATTAAAGGCCATCTGGCGACTCCCGACTTCAGTGTGGGTGGCGGCGGTTTGGTGACGGCGGCAATTGCCGGTTATGCATTGGCCCCTTCTCTCGTTGCGGCGTCATCGACCAATCCGGTGACGGCAACCGTTGTTTTTACCGGGCTTGTCGCCAAAGGATTTTTTGATCGCCTGACGGCGTCCAGCTACACCTGTGAAAGCGTAATCAAAAGAATAGAGCGCCAACGGGCGAAGAATACTCCGAAGAATCAGCAGTCGGGAAAGAGAAATAACGGGAGGTCCATTGACAGGGTGCCGCCCGCATATCAAAGATAGCGTGGAACAAGCTTTTGCCAGGCGGTTTATTTGCTATCAATTCCGGGTTCAATTTCATCCGGGTTTAATTTCATATTGTTACCTCGCGTTCAAACTGAACAACCATTGTGCTGAACCTTGCCAATTCGGCAGGACTGACAACACTATCTGGTGAAGCGTATCGCAAGGTGATGAACTGCAGGGTGATATTGTCTATCTGTTTCTCGAAATCTGGAAACTGCAGTCTTGCACGAGCACTGAAATCCACAGGACCCTCATTTGGCCGTCGTGTCATCCCCAGTTTCTTCAGTCGATTACAATACCGTTGATAGACGCGGACTACGGGGTCTGGTTTGACCTGATCACGCTGGAAGATGACGAAACTGAGTAGTGAGAGTGTAGCCAGAGCACCTACAAACGCACCCATTGACAACAGTCTGCTGTCGAGATGATCGAGCCCCAGGGATTTCAGCAGTTGCTGCTGGCGAGATTGATCAAAGGTAGTAAACCAGCGATTCCACTTCGCTTTTATCGAATCCGAGAGCCATTCCAGTTCGATAAAGAGTCTGCGGAATCCGGCAAACTCTCCCATTGAAAACAATACCGATCCTGCTGAATTAATACTGGTATTGAAGTCGATGGGGAACTGGATGCGCTCTGGTGCGATAGCAGCAGTGGGATCCATTCTTATCCAGCCGGAATTCTGTTGCCAGATCTCAACCCAGGCATGGGCATCGGACTGATGGACAACGATCTGGTTACTGCGGGGATTGAATTTGCCACCAAGGTAACCCACGACCAGTCTGGCGGGTACCCCGGCACGGCGCATGATAGTGGCGAAACTGCTCGCATAGTGCCCACAAAACCCACGACGGGATTCAAACAGGAATTCGTCCACCGGGGCATTACTGCCCAGCAGTGGTGGTTGTAGAGTGTAAACAAATTCATTTTTGTTGTAGTAATCAAATACCCGCTGGGCGATCTGGATGGAGGATTTTGTTCCCTCGGTAAACTCTCCAATCAACGCCCTCATGCGTGGCGTAATGATAGTGTCACCGAGATCAAGTGCCCGCGCCCTGGCATTTTCCGACAGCGGCTCGATCTGTGGCGCGTCACTGGAGATCAGGGTATAGCGTAACGAACCATCGGTTTTCCCGTCTATATACAGATGGTGATCACTATCGATATCCGCATTTGGTGGAATAGATACCGGAAAATCCAGTGAGAACAACCAATCCTGCTTATTGGGCTCCAGCTCGATTTCGTAACGTTGCTGGTGTCCATCGGCCGGGTTCGAATATGGGTCTCGCTTTAGAAAAGGTGCGGACAGACCACGGGTCCACTGACGTCCGTCAGTATCCCACAATACTCCACCTCGCCAGTAGCGTTGTTCAGGGGGTGGTGCCGTCTGGTTAAAAAAACTGGCGGTAAATGCGATATCCTCTGACTGAATCAGATTACTGATGGACCCCATGGTCAGGCGATCACTCAAACCGGTTGTGCCACTCTGGTTTTCAGATTGAAACAGGTATACCGAGCCCGCCAACCTTGGGAACAGATAAAACAAAATCAGCACAAAAGGTAGAGCCTGGATAAACATCCTGGCCACAAGTTTCAGGTCAGAAAGCATAAATCGCCGGGGATTTACATGTTCCGTCTGAGCCATTGACCAGATTAATGCTACTACCAGCCCGAGCAAGGGCAGTGACCACAGAATCCCGTCTGCGTAGAGAAAGTGGGTAATGATCACAAACAGACCCAGTAGCAATACAATTCGAATGTCTCTTGGCGACGAAACCTCCAGGACTTTAAGTCCCGCCATTACCACCAGAAACGCAACCCCGGGATCGCGGCCCAATGGTGCACCATAATACCAGGCTGAAACAGTAAAACCGACCATGGCAAACAACAGGATAATCCAGCGATTGCGCGGAAGCCAGTGCCACCTGCAGGCAACACATCGCCATCCCGCCATGAGCAGGAAAATAGCGATGATCTCGAACCGGAGGTGATTTAAATGAGGCAGCACAGCCAGCGTCAGCAGACCCGTGGAGTGCAGCAACAGGCGAACATTCAGTAGGCGGGCCGGATTAAACCGACTATATTCAGTCTGGATTTTCAGTTGCTGATTCTTTGGTTCAAGCTTGCGCCGCCGAGCCGAAGAGTGCTGAGAGGCGGCAATTTCGCTAGACATATCGGGATTCGCCAGCTCTGAAATTATCAAATAACGCCAGCATCTTCAGGCATTGTTGTCGATGTTCATAACCCCGGGCGGGATCAATCCTGAACCTCCCTCCGGTACCTTGTGGAAGCTCGAGGCCAAAGGTTACATCCGCGGTATCGAGATCCAGCACCGCCCGGGTCATTTGCGAAATCCGTTGTTCTGGTTCTGGCCCCTCTGCGGCTTCCCATCGCAACCAGACTTGATCACCCTGGGCCGTGTCAAAGTTTTTGAGGTGTAATCCCTTTCCCCGGGCAAGTACTTTCCAGTCAACATGCATCATATTATCGCCGTCCTGGTAGGGCTTATGGCCAGCGAAATCATTGTTGCCATTGATATTCAGGTGGATCGATTCTGATTTGCTGTGGATTGTATCGATGCCGCCGGCAAGATCTGCGGGCTCGGGGTAAATCAGGCATTCACTTTTTGGCTCGGCATAACTCCAGGCACGAAACAGTCCCAGTGGAAAGCGGGTTGATATCACAATCCGACCGATGGAAAGTAAACCTCGGTGACGCGATGGTCTTGATATCTCAACTGTATTTTGGCAAACAGGATCAAGATCGAACATTATAGAAGGTGCCTCAGTTGCAGAATATGAACCTCTGCGGAATATTCGGGCATCGATTGCAGGACGCGGGGTAGGGAACGGATTGGTAACCTGTATTGGAAACCGTGCGAGAGTCCCGCAAAAAACTGCTTCACAGCTGCCCGCGGAGAGTTCAATACCGACCAGGTTTTTCCAGGTCTGAAATAATGTCGCCATCCCCAGACCAGCGAGTAAAAATGTCAGCAAAAATCCTGGATTGCTGCCATAGTTATTGGATCCAAACAGCATTGCCAGTAGCATAACACCGTATAGCAACCCATATCGGGTAGGCAGAATATAGATCTGCCGCGGACTAATTCGTATCACGCCGTCGGGATCAGGACGCGCAGTCCTGCTGAAGGATTGTAACCAGGTCCAGAATCGATCCACAAGCTTTAACAATGAAATCAGGGTATTGCAACGTGCTCCAGGATATGCTGGCACAAGTTTACCCCTGG
This sequence comes from uncultured Gammaproteobacteria bacterium, assembly GCA_964403545.1. Taxonomy (GTDB): domain Bacteria; phylum Pseudomonadota; class Gammaproteobacteria; order Arenicellales; family Poriferihabitantaceae; genus VYFG01. The sequence continues at coordinate 50,045 of CAYOGN010000153.1, read as the reverse complement.
CTCACGGGCTGCAAGGTGATGTGCTGTCCCGGGAATGATGGCTTGCAGGTCCTCTGGAAGAACATGATCACGACCGTGTACCAGTGCCCATGCCCTGGAGGCTGCCAAAAGGTGCATTCCTGCTCGCGGGGAATATCCAGAATAGAATGCCCTGTCGCCGCGACTGTAAGCAAGAATCGCCTGCAGGTAGTCCATCAGGGCTTTGGAAATGACTACTTGTCTTACGTCAGATTGAGCGTTTAGAATTGATTTGGCATCAAAAACGGGTGTAAGCGACGACAGTCTTTTCCGGGGGTCGGGATTTTCCAGCATTTTACGCTCTGCGTTCTGATCCGGATAACCAAGACTGATTCCCAACATAAATCGATCCAGCTGGGACTCCGGAAGTGAGAATGTGCCGGTCTGCTCGCCGGGATTGCGGGTGGCAATTACAAAAAAAGGGTTGGGCAGGCTATGGGACGCCCGGTCGATGGTTACCTGTCGTTCTTCCATCGCTTCCAGTAAGGAACTCTGGCATTTGGGTGTGGCACGGTTAATTTCATCCGCCAATACCAGTTGGGCAAATATCGGACCAGGATGAAAGGTAAATTTACTCGTTTGCTGATCAAAAATTGTGACGCCGGTAATATCGGCAGGAAGTAAGTCGCTGGTGAACTGAATTCGTTTGAAATTAAGTCCGAACAGGCGGGCAATAACATGGGCCAGCGTGGTTTTTCCCACCCCGGGTTTATCGGTAATCAATAAATGACCATTGGCAAGTAAAGTCGCGACCGCCAGTCGGATGGCATGATCCTTGCCCAGGATCACCTGATTGGCCTGATCCAGCAGCGTATCGATCGCTGATTGTAATTGTTTATCCAATTGAGATTGCCCCCTTCTGGCAGGATCCGTCAATCACAAGTTTAACCTTTTTGTTACCCGGACTGCGAGTTTGAAAAACTGATCGGAAATAAACAAGGCTCCTGATTGCGTACCGCAAAGGGCTATGGCAATCTCGCGCATATTGCAGGACCAAATTATGGTCCCAAACAGACGGGGTCAAGCAGTTTCTGGTGACCGCAATAGTTTCTTTCAACCTATTTTTTAAAATATTACCTGATGCAATTTTCGAGTCTTACTAACCGTATCGCCGACGAAGGTGTGGACGCATGGGATGTACATTATCGCGGAATGGCTCGACTCGAAGCGGGTGAGGATATAATTCTGCTTAGTGTGGGTCAGGAAAGTGACGAATTTACTCCCGAGCCAATTGTTGAGGCGACGGTACAAAGCCTGCGACAGGGGCGTCATCACTACACGAACATAGAGGGAACTGATCGAATCAGAAAAGCCATTGCTGCACGCCACCAGGGGCTCACCGGGCAACCGGTGAGTAGTGAGAACTGCGCGGTGTTCAGCGGTACCCAGAACGGCTTGTTCTCTGTAGCACAATGCTTGCTTGAGGCAGGCGATGAAGTAATCCTGTCGGAACCTTATTACACCACTTATCCTGCCACCATGAGTTGTTCCGGGGCGACCCTGGTCAGTGTGCCTGTCAGTGCAAAAAACAGGTTTCAAATCGATCCCGATGAAATTGCTGCCCATATAACCGGGCGAACCAGGGCGATCTTGCTCAACTCACCAAACAATCCGACTGGTGCACTGTATACCCGTGCGCAGTTCGAAGCGGTTGTAGATTTGTGTGTAGAACATAATATCTGGTTGATCAGTGATGAGGTCTACCAGGAAATCGTCGCAGAATCAGATCGATTCAGCCCCGCTTCACTACCTAAGGCCAAAGATATTTGTATCACGATTTCGAGTCTCTCGAAATCTCATCGAATGACTGGCTGGCGTTTAGGTTGGGTGGTTGGTCCGACAAGCTTGATTGGTCATCTATCCAACCTGTCTCTGTGTATGGCATATGGGTTGCCGACTTTTATTCAGGATGCCGCTGCATATGCTCTGGAAACCGATTTCGAAACCGCTGGAATTGTACGAGAAGCAATGGACGGGCGTCGCAATGCCCTCGTTGGTGCGTTACAGGATGTAGAAGGAATGAAATTGTTCAGCGCCGAAGGGGGTATGTTTGTCGTTTTCGATATTGCCGAGTTGCCGGTCTCCAGCCTTGAATTTACCAATGGCCTGCTGGATCGATATAACGTTGCGATTTTGCCATGTGACGGCTTTGGAAAAAGTGGTGCGGGACTATTACGTGTCAGTTTGTGCACCACAGAAGAAAAATTGGTCGTTGCTGCAGAACGTATTGTCGAGTACGTGGAATCCATTCGAGCAGGGGTTGATAACAATCAGGGTGATTGAAAAGAACACTCCAACTACTGACCAATGCCTGTCAGTTTAGTGGGTGTCCACTGAACTCTTTGCCATATCGGAAAAAATTATGAATTCACAGGCCCGGGTGGTGGTCATTGGTGGTGGCCTGGTAGGTTGCAGTATTCTTTACCATTTGGCCAAGCTTGGATGGAGCGATGTTATGTTACTGGAGCGGGATGAGCTGACATCGGGTTCAACCTGGCATGCCGCCGCCGGTACTCATGGCCTCCATGACAATAATAATATTTCCAGGTTGCAGTACTACACCATGAGTTTGTACAACGAACTGGAGGCGGAAACGGGACAGTCCTGCGGCGTTCATAGTCCGGGCTCCATTTATCTCGCCTGTACAACAGACCGGGAACACCAGTTACGAATACAGGCAGCCAAGGCCCATGCCTTTGATGCCGAATTCTATGAAATCTCTCTCGACCAGGCACTGGAACTACATCCTTTACTGAATCTGGACGGGGTCAAATGTGCAATGTATGAGCCTTTGGCAGGGTATGTAGATCCATCAGGTGTCACTTATGCCTACGCCAGTGGTGCAAGAAAAATGGGTGCAAAAATTCACCGTTTTACCCCGGTTCTGGAAACCAATCCACGACCTGATGGCAGTTGGGATGTGATAACGAGCAAAGGGAATATACATGCCGAGCACGTGGTAAATGCAGCTGGTTTATGGGGCCGCGAGGTGGCCCGGTTAGCGGGGTTTGAATTGCCACTGATGGCCACCGAGCATCAGTATTTTGTCACCGAAGAAATTCCGGAAATTGCAGCTCTTGATTACGAATTGCCTTCCGTGGCTGATCGAGACATGGAGTATTACCTGCGACAGGAGGGTAAGGGTCTACTGGTAGGAGCGTATGAAAAAGAGGGAAAGTTTTGGGCCGAAAACGGCACGCCACTGGATTTTGGTCATGAATTGCTCCAGGAAGATCTTGACCGGATAACCGACAATGTTATGCGCGCCTGTGACCGCGTTCCGGTGCTTGCTGAAGCCGGGGTCAGAAAGGTAATCAACGGGCCGATGATCTGGTCGCCGGACTCTTCTGCTCTGCTCGGTCCGGTGCGGGGGCTGAAGAACTATTGGTGTTGCAATGGCATTATTCCCGGATTCAGTCAGAGTGCCGGTCTGGGATTGACCCTGGCCCAGTGGATAGTGGAAGGGGAGCCTGAGTTGGATATGTTTCCATGGGATATCTGTCGATTCGGTGCCTGGGCCAGCAAGGAATATACCAGAGCCAGGGTGCAGGATACCTATAGCACACGGTTTAGTATTCACTTTCCCAATGAAGAGCGTATGGCCGGGAGGCCTTTAAAGAAACGGCCTGTTTATGAGATGCAAAAGGCGATGGGAGGGGTATTTGGCTTATCATTTGGCTGGGAGCATCCACATTGGTATGCACCTGAAGGTATCAAGCAGGAAGACGATTTCAGTTTCGAGCGCCCGCGGTGGTTTAATGTCATGGGGGAAGAGGCGAAAGCGGTACGAAACTCGGTCGGCGTTGTGGACACCGGGAATTTCGCCAAATATTTGATCACAGGACCAAATGCTCGTGAATGGCTCGATCGAATTATTGCCAATTATGTACCAAAGGAAAATGGTCGGACCTGTCTTACCCCGTTGTTAGGGCTGCGCGGTGGGTTGGCAGGAGATTTCACCGTGGCTCGACTCGAAGACGAAAGACTGTTTATGGTTGGTTCCGGTATTGCTGAAGACTATCATCACCGCCTGTTCGATCAGTATCTTCCAGTAGAGGGTGTGAGTTTTGAGTCAGTCACCGATGCCATGTGTGGTTTTAACCTCGCCGGACCCAATGCGAGAAAATTGATCGAGAAAATGACTGCAATGTCCTGGGGTAATGAAGATCTGCGGTTTATGCGTAACAAGGTTATTCAACATGACGGCTATGAAGTGATTGTCATCAGAGTGTCGTTTACCGGTGATCTGGGATATGAGATGTATGTAGCGGAGGAGAATCAGCTAAAACTCTATCAATCAATTTTCGACCAGGGTAAAGAGTTTGGAATTCGCCCGGTGGGATCACGTGCGCTGGGTTCCATGCGTATTGAAAAGGGTTACGGGAGCTGGAGCCGGGAATATTCGCCTGAATGGTATCCTGCAGAATCGCGCATGGATTTTCTGGTAAAAACTGACAAACCGGAATTTCATGGACGGGATGCCTATATGAAAATAAAAGATCAGCCACCACGACAATTGTTGTGTAATTTCACGATTGATACCAGACCGGGCGCCGATGGTGCAGATGCCTGGGGTGGAGAGCCGATCTTTAAAAATGGAAAATATGTAGGGCGGGTGACATCAGGATCATACAGTTTTACCTTTAACACCTCCGTAGCCCTGGGTTACGCGAATACTGAATTTGCCGTACCCGGGGATGATTTTGAAGTGGCGGTGCTCGGTATTCCAACCAGGGCACAGCTATTGGAAAAGCCGTTATTTGATCCTGCAGGGGAGAAGGCGCGGTCGTAGTCCTATTTCCATCACAAACTCATCATCAGGAATCCGGTGAAAGCCGCATTACTTGGCGACAGGCCGGGATCCACTTTGGATTTCAGAATGTTAATCTGGTCGCGAAAGATACGGTAAAACTCCCAGTCGGGCGTCGGCCTGTACTCCAGGTTTTTCAGGCATAGTTGAGAGATAATTTTTTTGACTGTGGTTGGTTTGACAAAAACTTCAAATTGCGGACGAAAATAAACCGGGCAAATAGAAACCAGAGTCCACTTGCCAATTTTGCGGGTATTTAACAATTCCAGCATCATTTCAAATCCATGCTGTTCGTTGCCATACAACCGCTCTTGCAACCCTTCAACCAGCAGATCTTTCTCCAACCTGTCCAGGTTATTGGCAAAACCTTTGAATTTTGGTTTTTCAAACATTGATACCATGGAAGAACGACTGATGATCTTGATCAGGTTTTCAATGATGCCATTGGGGTGGGCAAACGCTACTTCATCGAATGCCTGCTGTGACAATTCGATCATCCTGTCCATTTTGTGTTTCTTCCCCAAAGCCATCATATCCGGGTGACTGAACCCTCCTGGATAATGGGCCAGGAATTCATCTTCGGCCTGTTTTAATCTATTCAGGTTCATAGGGCAGGTTTCTCCTGATCGGTGATGGGTGCTATACGTGGTCGACTGACCCTGTATTTTAATAAAAAAAGGACACTCGAACTACCCGGTAAATTCTCGCTAAAATCGCTCAATAGCTGTATCAAACTCCACTGCGGCTTCGATTCTCCGACCTGGTATGTCCTCATTGACAGTGAAAACGCTTGAACATTCGGGGTTCGGACACCAGATAGAGAATCAACCCTTTTTACCATGAAGAATGCGCCATGACTGATGCCCAACATATTGTTTGTCCTCATTGCAATGCCGTTAATCGGGTTCCTTCGACGCGACGCATTGACAATCCCAACTGTGGCAAGTGCCATAAGTCCCTGTTTATGGCACAGCCACTGGAAGTAACCGGCAATAGCTTCGATAAACATATCAGTCAAAACGATATCCCCGTCGTTGTAGATTTCTGGGCACCCTGGTGTGGTCCCTGTAAAATGATGGCACCTGCTTTCAAACAGGCGGCTGGCCAATTGGAGCCCAACGTTCGGCTGCTGAAGCTAAACACCGAAAACGAACAGGCCATTGCGGCAAAATTTGGCATTCGGAGTATTCCGACTATTGCGCTGTTCAGAAACGGGAAAGAAGTTGCCCGCCAGGCAGGTGCGATGGGGGCATCTGATATCGTGCGCTGGGTCCAGGCGAATTAGGTTCACAACTACTACAGTGGATGTGTCAAAGTTGAGCTTACAGCTATCTGACTGAATTTAGTATGATTGATTTTAATTGGAAGACTATTGAAGTATTACCGTTGAGTCGGGCGATTGGTGCAGAGGTGCTTGGTGTAGATATTGCGGCCGGCGTTGGCAGGGAGCAGTTTGCAGAAATCCAGCGAGCGTTTATTGACAACAGTGTTATTTTTTTTCGCGATCAGGATATTACCCCTGAACAACATATCGAATTTGCCCGACGCTGGGGCGAGATCAATATCAATCGTTTTTTCCAGCCGGTGGCGACACATCCGATGATTGCAGAAGTGCGCAAGGAACCCCATCAAAAAGCAAATATTGGTGCGCAATGGCATACCGATCATTCCTATGATCGAATTCCGGCAATGGGGTCCATATTGTACGCTCGCGAGGTTCCTGAAATTGGTGGTGACACACTGTTTTCCAGCATGTACGCCGCCTATGACAGTCTTTCAGCAGGGTTGCAAAAATTTTTAACAAAATTGCGCGCAGAGCACTCCAGTCGACATGTTTTTGGTGTGCAGGCTCACAACGAAAGGGATACGGATGACCTGGGCGGTCGATTGGGTAATACATCGGCGGCGATGCAGGACGTGAACCACCCGGTGATTATTCGTCATCCACTCTCCAGTCGCCCGTCGCTGTATGTGAATGGCGATTTTACGGTCAAGTTTGAAAACTGGACCAGGCAGGAATCTGGGCCTTTGCTGGAGTATTTATACCGTCATGCGCAGCAAAATGAATTCACCTGCCGGTTTAAATGGCGAAAAGGTTCAATGGCGATTTGGGACAATCGCGCTACTCACCATTGTGCGCTAAACGATTATGATGGGGAGCGTCGTCTCATGCATCGAATCACAATAGAAGGAGAAGCACTTACTGCATTTAATCCAGGCTGATAACGCTTTTCAAACTCTTCTTGCGCTTCTTCTCCTTGGCATCAAAATCCGCCATACAACCATCCTGAGTCACCATTGCACATTCCAGATAGTCGACGATTTCCAGTACTGCCGCACGAATTGCTTTGCCCGCGGGAGTTTTCTTTTCTTTCCCAAGGCTTCCTGCGAAGCCGTTTTTGAATAGACCCAGTCGTATCCCGAAGCCGCCGGATCGTGCCTCTATAGTGCGATTATAAGCAATTTCGCCGCTATCAGTATTTACCACTCGAAGGTCCAGCGCCATATAGGCCTTTTTCTTCTTGCCGCCGATACTGATGCCAGAAATTGAAAATCCTCCGCCTGTGCTGTCAGAGTTGTCCTCATATGCGGTTACGGTGCCCAGTACAAGATACTTTGCCCCCGTCAGTTGACCGATCTTGGCCCGGGTACCACTGGAAATTCTGCCGGCACTGGAAAGGTCCTGCTCCTGCAACACTGCTTCCAGTTTTGAACGTTCTACAACCCTGAAATTTCCGTTATTGGCCAGTTCATTGGTTACCATACTTGCAAGGTCGTTACCAACCCCGCCAGTCCACCAATAGGCACCTGAAGTATTGCTGAATTCAGCCACTCCAATACGGGGTTTCGCGGCGAAACTGCTACTGATACCTATGAAAACTAGAACCGCAGCGGCAAGAATCAACTTGATGAATTTCATTTTTTCCACCTGATGATGTTTGTGATCTGGATTTAATCGCATTATAAGGCAAAAATTTATTGTATTGCTGTGATCTATTCACCAATTTACCGTAATATCCACTGTTACTATAGCAGCAAAAATCTACATATCTTATTGATTATTACTGTTATGAACCTATATAGTCAGCAGGACATCTTTCCCCTTCGAATTCCATGCAAACAGACCTTAAAATCAGTAATAGCGCGGTTGATCGTGTTCATCAACTTCTCGCTACCAAAGACAACCCGGATCTGATGCTGCGGGTACACATTCAGGGCGGGGGTTGTTCCGGTTTTCAGTACGGTTTTCAGTTTGATGAATTGCAACAGGAAGACGACATTTCAATTGAGCAATCCGGAATCAAAATCATTGTCGATATGCTTAGTTTGCAGTACCTTGGAGGTGCAGAGATCGATTTCAAGGATGATTTGATGGGTACCCGGTTTCTTGTCAATAATCCTAATGCCAGTGCAACTTGTGGCTGCGGGTCTTCGTTTTCTATCTAACGAACGCTGGTGAAGTGCCGACAATTTGTCCCACTTCGTGGTCAATTGGTTGGGCCCATCTCCAGTTAATTTCGCGAATTTTATAAAAAATTCGATTTGACTGCTTGTCCTTTGTCCTCATTGCCCCCATTTTGAGCGGCAGTGCTAACTTTACCCGACCGGGCGATGAAATCTACAGATATTGAAACCGAAAAAACACCGGAAATCCCGACGCAAGACGATGTTGAAGCTGCGATAAAAGAAGTTGCAACCGCTGGCCGCGAACAGCAATCCGGGCAATTCCCGGAAAACCCTGCTGAGGAATCAAATTCTGTTGAGGATGAAGATACCAGGGTGCCCGCAGATTCAGAAATATCGTCGTTATCCCACCAGGAATTGGTTGACGCGCTCACCAGCGCCAAAGAAAAGATTAGTGAAATGCAGGATAACTTTCTCCGGGCCAAGGCTGAAATGGAGAATATCCGCCGCCGCGCGCAAAACGAGGTGGTCACAGCACGCAAGTATGCGTTAGAGGGATTTGCGAACGAAATTCTGCTGGTCAACGATTCCCTTGATCAGGCTGTGCAGGTCACAATCGATGATGACGAAAGTGAGGCAGTTGTGAATATGAATCAGGGGCTGGCCCTTACCCTCAAGCAGCTGGAGACCGTTCTTGGAAAATTTTCCATCACTGAGGTAGAAGCGGGTCCGGGAGTCAAGTTTGATCCTGATAAACATCAAGCGATCAGTATGGTGGCATCGGATGAAATTGAGTCCAGTCACATCATCAATGTCATGCAAAAGGGTTTCGTTCTCAAGGACCGATTATTACGCCCAGCGATGGTAGTAGTAGCAAGCTAGTTCATGCAATAACCCGGAGCATAATTATCACATAAATGGAGCGCAAAATACCTTGTAATTAACAGGTTAATCCACATATTTCAGACCAGACAGATATTTTTCAAGAATTCACGAGGATCACACAAAATGGCTAAAATTATCGGTATCGATCTCGGTACAACCAATTCATGCGTAGCGGTAATGGAGGGTGATACGCCCAAAGTTATAGAGAACAGCGAAGGCGATCGCACCACACCATCAATCGTCGCATTTACCAAAGATGATGAGGTTCTGGTAGGTCAATCTGCCAAAAGGCAATCGGTAACGAATCCCGAGAATACGATTTTTGCGGTCAAGCGGTTAATCGGCCGCCAGTTTGAAGATAAACTGGTGCAGCGGGACATCGGTATTATGCCCTACAAAATTGTTAAAGCGAAAAATGGTGATGCCTGGGTGGAAGCCGGTGGCAAGCAAATGGCAGCTCCGGAAGTTTCTGCGCGGATTTTGCAGAAAATGAAAAAAACCGCAGAAGACTACCTTGGAGAAACGGTCACTGAGGCTGTTATTACGGTACCTGCATACTTTAATGATTCTCAACGCCAGGCCACCAAGGACGCGGGCAAAATTGCTGGTCTCGATGTCAAGCGCATCATTAACGAGCCTACAGCAGCAGCGCTGGCTTATGGTATGGACAAGGCCAGAGGCGATCGAAAGATAGTAGTTTACGATCTGGGTGGTGGTACTTTCGACGTGTCGGTTATTGAAATTGCCGAAATTGAAGGGGAGCATCAGTTTGAGGTTTTGTCAACCAACGGCGATACTTTTCTCGGTGGTGAAGATTTCGATCGGCGTTTAATCGACTATCTGGCGGATGAATTCAAAAAAGACCAGGGTATGGATCTGCGCGGCGACCCGTTGGCGATGCAACGTCTGAAGGAGGGTGCCGAGAAGGCAAAGATAGAGCTTTCTTCCAGTACCCAAACCGAGGTTAACCTGCCCTACATTACGGCAGATGCGAGTGGACCAAAGCACCTTAATCTGAAATTATCCCGCGCTAAATTCGAATCCCTGGTGGATGCGCTGGTGCAGCAAACCCTGGCGCCGTGTAAAACAGCGCTTAAAGACGCCGGATTGAGTGCGTCAGAGATTGATGATGTCATTCTGGTGGGCGGGCAAACGCGGATGCCCAAGGTGCAGGAGGCGGTGAAAAATTTCTTCGGAAAAGAGCCGCGAAGAGATGTGAATCCGGACGAAGCGGTGGCGGTTGGTGCCGCAATCCAGGGCGGTGTACTTGGTGGCGATGTCACCGATGTACTGTTACTTGACGTGACTCCACTGTCTCTCGGCATAGAAACCTATGGTGAGGTGATGACAAAGCTGATTGAGAAAAATACGACGATTCCGACCAAAGCGGAGCAGGTGTTTTCAACGGCTGCGGATAATCAGAATGCTGTTACCGTGCATGTGTTGCAAGGCGAGCGGGAAATGGCAAGTGGTAACAAGTCCCTGGGTCGTTTTGACCTCACCGAAATTCCGGCGGCACCGCGCGGTGTACCACAAATCGTAGTCAGCCTGGATATCGACGCAAACGGAATTTTAAATGTAACTGCGAAGGATAAGGCTACCGGCAAAGAGAACAAGATCGTGATTAAATCGAGTTCCGGTCTGTCCGATGATGAAATCGAAAAAATGGTTCAGGACGCTGAAGAGCATGCCGACGAAGATCGAAAAGCCCGGGAACTGGTGGATGCGCGAAATCATGGTGAAGCCATGATTCATGGTGTCACCAAGTCCATGGGTGAACTCGGTGACAAGCTGGATGCGGGCGAGAAATCCGGCATTGAGTCAGCCATTTCAGATCTTGAAGAAGCTTTAAAAGGTGATGATAAAGAGGAGATCACCAACAAGACTGAAACCCTGACCCAGGCTAGCCATAAAATGGCAGAACAGATGTACGCCCAGGGTGCCGACGGCGACACTACTTCAGATGGCGCAAGTGCTGAAAATGGCGACAACTCTTCCGATGACGTGGTGGACGCGGAATTTGAAGAAGTAGATGACAGTGACAAGAAAGCCTGATAATTTTCAGTATTCTATGTAGTTATAACGAGTGACAGAGAGAAGCGGGATCATCTGATCCCGCTTCTTGCGTATACAGGACTATGGCAAAGCGAGATTATTACGAAGTACTGGGGGTTGGTCGTGATGCCAGTACCGATGAACTTAAGAAAGCCTATCGCCGGCTGGCGATGAAGCACCATCCTGATCGAAACAAGGATGATGCCGGGGCGGAGGTGAAGTTCAGGGAGGCCAAGGAAGCCTATGACATTCTCAATAACCCGCAAAAAAAATCGGCCTATGACCAGTTTGGTCACGCAGGTGTTGACCAGACCTCTGGTATGGGCGGTGGTGGATTCAGTGGTAGTACGGGCGATATATTCGGCGATATATTCGGCGATATATTCGGCAGTGGTGGCGGTGGACGTCGTCAAAACCGGGGCTCTGATCTGCGCTACAACATCGAACTGTCACTGGAAGAGGCGGTTCAGGGCGTAGAGAAGAAAATCCGGGTGCCGAGGATGGCAGATTGCGACACTTGCAATGGGTCTGGTTCCAGACCCGGTTCAGAGTCGAAAACCTGTGGTACCTGTAGCGGCCATGGCCAGGTACGGATGCAGCAAGGTTTCTTTTCAGTACAGCAGACCTGTCCCCAATGCCGAGGGCAGGGAAAGATAGTGACCGATCCGTGCTCATCCTGCAGTGGGAAGGGTGTTGTTCGAGATGAGAAAACCTTGTCAGTCAAGATTCCTGCAGGTGTCGATGTTGGCGATCAGGTGAGATTAAGTGGAGAAGGTGAGAGCGGTGGTCCGGGCACCAAACCGGGCGATCTTTATGTGCAGGTAAACATTAAAGCCCATGAGATTTTTGAACGCGATGCTGACAATCTGTATTGTGATGTGCCGGTAAATTTCGCTACCATTGCATTGGGTGGGAGTATCGAAGTTCCTACTTTGTCAGGCCGGGCGACGATAAAAATTCCGCCAGAGACCCAATCTGAGAAAGTTTTCAGGTTGCGTGGCAAGGGGGTTAAAAATGTTCGCAATGGAAATGTCGGTGATCTGTATTGTAAGATTTCCATTGAAACCCCGGTTAATCTGACCAGAAAACAGAAAGATATTTTAAAGGAACTTGATGTGGCGTTGGCCGAAGGTGGTGATCGACACTCGCCGCGAAGGGGTTCCTGGAGCTCAAAAATAAAGGGCTTCTTTGATGATCTGGTTACCTGAAGACATTACATTGCTTTCCACGTCTGTATAATCGGGCCAATTATCAGACTCCAGGAGTCCAGTTGTGAAAGTTGAGAGGACCAAATTGCCCGGGGTTGTAGTCATTTCACCCACCGTGCATGGTGATGATCGTGGATTCTTTATGGAAACCTTTCATCAAGCGGATTTTGCCAATGCCGGATTGCCGGATAACTTTGTTCAGGATAACCACTCTCGCTCCGCACGTGGTGTTCTTCGTGGTCTGCATTTTCAATATCCGCAGTGGCAAGGCAAACTTGTACGTGTGATCAGTGGAGAAATATTTGACGTTGCAGTAGACGTTCGAATGGAATCACCAACCTATGGACAATGGGTCGGGGTGGCGATCAGTGCAGAAAACAAACAGCAAGTATATGTTCCCCCCGGATTTGCCCACGGTTTCTGCGTTGTAAGCGAGATGGCGGACGTTGTCTACAAATGTACTTCTTTGTATAAACCGGCTGACGATCGTGGAATTTTATGGAACGATCCTGCTATTGGTGTAGAGTGGCCCATTGCAAATCCCATCGTTTCCGCCAAGGATCGTAGAGCGGGACTGTTGGCAGATCTGAAGATAATATGATGGCCTGTTGCAGGCTGTTGATATTCGGCAAGCATGGGCAGGTTGGCAACCAGCTTGTGACCCAATTGGAATCCAGAGAAGAATATGAGGTGATCGCAACCGATATTGAGGATGTGGATCTTACCGACGACAAGGCCACAAGAGAATTGATAATGGATCATAAGCCTGCATGGGTTATCAATACTTCTGCACATACTGCGGTGGATCTCGCCGAATCCGAGCAATCCCTTGCCAGACAGTTGAATGCGGTGGCGCCAGCCGTTATTGGCAGGGCGTGTCAGGATATTGATGCTTCTATGGTGCATTACTCAACCGACTATGTGTTTGATGGAAAAGCGTCGGTGCCATATCTGGAAACTGACATTCCCAATCCTGAGAGCATTTACGGTATCACCAAGCTTGAAGGTGAGCACGGAGTAATGTCTGCACTAAACAAATTTTTGATCCTGCGCACCGCCTGGGTGTATGCAAAAACGGGTAAAAATTTCGTCAATACGATGTTACGGTTGGCAGCAGATCGGGATGTGATCGATGTGGTGAATGATCAGTTCGGGAGCCCGACACTGGCAGATGATCTGGCAACGGCCACCATTCATATGATTGACCAGATACAAACGGTCGGGGATCTGCGCAGGTATGGTATTTATCATGCAACAGGGGGCGGTACTACCAACTGGTCCGGTTTGGCGAAGGCAATTATGCAATTGTCTGGAAATAACGGGGTCAGGATCAATCCAATTCCCGGGTCTCAATATTCGACTGCAGCGCCACGGCCGGATTATTCTGTTTTGTCCAATCAGAAACTGAAGCAGAACTTTGATATACAACTGCCCCACTGGGAGCACGCACTCAACGGTTTCCTTGGCAATACCAATAGCCTGCATATGTGATAATTTCAAAGGATTATCACATGGATAAAACTTCAGTAAACCGGTCTTCCAGTCGCGCTGCCCATGAACTTTCTTCCGGGGGCGCATTCAATGCCTGCCTGGCTGGATTTGTGCCCCGCCAATCGCAACAGGAAATGGCGCTATCGGTGGCAGATACGCTGACCCATGGCGGCAAGCTGATCGCTGAATCCGGAACCGGAACCGGCAAGACGTTTGCCTATCTCGTCCCTATTCTCCTTAGTGGAAACAGAACTATTGTTTCCACAGGAACGCGGCATCTGCAGGATCAGATATTTCACCGTGATCTGCCCACGGTCAGTAAAATTCTGGGCAAGCCGGTCAAAGCAGAAATGCTGAAAGGCCGCTCTAACTATCTTTGTCGCTACCGACTCAGGCAGAATAGTGGTCAAAGTGACCTCGCAGGGAGCGGATCGAAGCTATCTTTCTCGATTATTGAGCGCTGGGCGGTGAGAACCGTCAGTGGCGACATTGCTGAGGTCAGCGAAATTCCTGAGCAGGCGCCGATATGGAAAGAAGTTACCTCTACCACTGATAACTGCCTTGGTAACAAATGCCCGGATTTTAAAAAATGCTTTGTTACCCGGGCGCGATTAAACGCCATGGAGGCAGATATTGTAGTGGTCAATCACCATCTCTTTTTCTCCGACCTGACTTTGAAAGAGGATGGTTTCGGGGAATTGCTTCCTCGCTACGAAGCGGTAGTTTTCGATGAAGCCCATACCCTTGGCGAAATCGCTGCCACTTTCTTCGGATTTTCTGTATCCAGCTATCAATTACAAGAGATATGTCATGACGTTACAACAGCAGAGGCAGAGTACAAAAGTGGAGCCAATTTTGCTCCGGTCCTGGTGCTGCTCGATGGTGCAGTGGAAAACCTCAAGCATGGCCTGAGGGATTTTGAAGATCAGTCGGTAGACTTTGCTGCTGTCGATCAACCGCTGTTTCGACAGGCCCTTGAACAGCTACAAATTCGACTGGATGCACTTCTCGGGCAACTGGAAATCGCTGCACCTGCAGGTGAAGGGTTAGAGAAGTGCTACCAGCGGTGCCTGCAGATACAGGATCGGCTGGATTTATGGATCGATGGGCGAGACCACAACCTGATTAGATGGTTAAGTGCCGGGCGACGCCATTTTCGATTGCATGGCACACCGCTTCGGGTCAGTCATCGGTTTTCCGAATTACTGTCGCGGGCCAATGCCTGGATATTTACTTCCGCAACACTGGCTATCGGTGATGATTTTTCCGCCTTCTGTGGATATCTGGGTCTTGAGCAATGCGAGCAAAAACGTTGGGACAGCCCCTATGATTTTTCCACGAATACCTTGTTATATCTGCCACCCGATATGCCAGATCCACGGCAACGTGAATACGCAGATCGGTTGACCGAAGTAATTCTGGAAACCATCAAGGCCAGTCGGGGAAGGGCTTTCTGTTTATTTACCAGCTATGCCATGATGAATAAGGTGCACAAAACGATAAGATCCGTGTGCAAATGGCCACTATTGTTGCAGGGAGATGCACCAAGAAGTGAGTTAATGGATCGCTTCCAGCGTACCGAAAATTCAGTGCTTTTTGGTACTTCCAGTTTCTGGGAAGGGGTAGATGTCAAAGGCGAATCGCTGTCCTGCGTAATTATCGACAAACTACCTTTTGCCTCTCCGGGAGACCCGGTATTGAAGAGTCGCCTTCAGGCCTGTGAGGAACAGGGGGGCAACC
The DNA here is from genome assembly GCA_964403545.1 of uncultured Gammaproteobacteria bacterium. Classification (GTDB taxonomy): domain Bacteria; phylum Pseudomonadota; class Gammaproteobacteria; order Arenicellales; family Poriferihabitantaceae; genus VYFG01. The sequence goes on along the minus strand of CAYOGN010000153.1, from coordinate 34,433 downwards.
CGTTTATGGATATCCAACTCCCATCCGCCGTCATTGCATTAAAACAGGGTGCTGGCCGGTTGATCCGATCTGAAACAGATAAAGGGGTTCTGGTAATTTGTGACCCGAGGATCACCACAAAGCGTTATGGACAAATTTTTCTTCGTAGTTTGCCACCACTCCCTGTGAGTCGACAAATACACGATGTGCAATGTTTTTTCAAGGCGCTATCCAGCGGCCCAACCCATCAATCATAGTGTGTTGGACCACAAGGTGAAAATTCTGGCCATCGATACGGCAACCGAAAGCTGTTCTGTCGCCCTCACCGTCGGTGATTACGTTGATCAGCTAGCAGAGATTGCTCCTAGCGGCCATTCGAAACTGGTTCCCGCGATGGTTAATCAGTTATTACAAAAACATGGTATCAAGCTCCGGCAGTTGGATGCCATTGCGGTGGATACAGGCCCCGGTTCATTTACCGGTTTACGTATCGGGGTTGGGTTTGCCCAGGGTCTGGCTTATGCAAGCGATGTTCGGGTAGTCGGGTTCAGTTCTCTTGCCGCGATGGCTGCAACGTGTACCAGCGGCAGGGTGTTGGCAGCGATCGACGCCCGGATGAAGCAAGTGTATTGGGGGGTTTATGACTGCGGTGCGGGTTGTTCGGCGCTAACCGGGGCTCAGGTAAATGATCCGGGAGAGTTGGCCACTATCCTCAGCAAGCTGTCAGGCCTCGATAATTTCGAATCAGACAGCGGTAATTCACATGGTCTCAGCGCAGTTGGAAATGGTTGGGAAGTATACGCTGACCAGTTGCCCCGCTCGGTCAATGGGGTAAACATTAAAGTACTTCCCCACCAGTTTCCTGAGGCCAGACAGATTGCGGTACTGGCCAGAAACGTTGGTTTCGACGCGTTAATCTCACCGCTGGCGTTAACTCCGACCTATGTTCGAAATAAGGTGACCTACAATTAATCTCTAGCGGGCGTTTAACAGAGTACTCGAAATGCAGGACTTGCGACCTGCTTGCCGTCAATATAAACCTCAGCAACCCATTCACCGATAAACTGCTCCATGCCGTAAGATGGATCAAACATCTGGCCAACGATTGCTGAAGTGGGGCCGTGCAATTGTAACCACGCCCAAACCTGGGTAATGGCAATGCCGGTAAATTTGTAGCGGGTCAGTTCTTTCTGATTTCCCTGCGGATCAAGCCAGCGGACTTTCAGCTCATGGGATTCCAGGGACAAACCTACCGCAGTTAGTACCAGGTGGATCCGGTCAGAGCAATCGAATCGCGTCATAGGCTCCGCGGCCGGGCGATTATCGACTAACTCATTGGTGAGATAGATATTGTATCCAGGGGATTGTTGCGCCAGCGAGAGGCTGGAAAAAAGCAGCATCATCCAAACTGCTTTTCTAACCCGGAAGAAATTCTTTGGCCTGATACTGATTGTCGAACAGTCCTTACTCAAGTAGCGCTGATCATCTACATGCCACCGCAGCGATCGAAGTTTCCAACTTCAATAAAGGTTTCAGCGCTGACATTGACCGGGGTGCCGTTTAATTCGTTACCGATTAACATAACCTTTACATTGTAACTGGCAATACTGCCAGAAGTCTGCGCTTGAAACTCGGCAAGTATCACATCCAGATCCAGAAGGACAACCCTGACGGATCCAGTCGCTGTGCCGTTCAAAAGGGTAAACGTCTCCTGAAATACCCGGTTGCGTAAATTCGGTGCAAACGCATTGGGTGAAGTATATGAAACCTGATATCTGTTGAAGGTTACCCCTTCCGGGAAAAGTTCAACCGGCGTCAGCCCCGAGGCATCGACCAAATCCCTGGATGTTACGGTCATTGTTCCAAATGCAGAAGTCAGTCCGGATTCAAATTGAGGCTCCGTAGTAGGGTCTTCCGCTACTGCAGATGCATTACATAGATCAATGATCGCATCGACACTGGGTCCACTGACAGATCCACCGCTGATAACAGCAAGGGTAGCTGACAGCAACAAATTGGACACTGTTGTTTGAATGCCCAGTCCATCGCCACTGGAGGTAGTACCTCCCTTACTGCTGCAGCCAGCAACCAGGGTTAGAATGATGATCGCCGGTATGAGTTTCTTCATTGAATTTTTCCCCTAATTATCTTTAAATATTATCGTGTTAACGAATATACTGCCACTCATTTCTAATGTTGAAAGATAACTGGAATAGCCTCCAAGGTCAATTGCTCAGGACAAGATAATCGAAGTGACAAACCGACTGCCAAAATAGGCCAGAATCAACACCCCAAAGGCAATCATGGTCCATTTCGCTGCGATTTTGCCGCGCCAGCCATAAAATTTATGCCCCAGTAACAGCGCGGAAAACCCCATCCACGCGATAAATGATAACAATATATGGTGATTAAATGTAAGTGTCTGGCCGTGTACCTGCCACGAAGATAACATTCCCGTGATCAGGTTCACGGTCAGTAAAATTGCGCCGATCCAGGTTAACTGAAACAGATTTGCTTCCATTGTCTGGATCGCTGGCAGCGCCGGAAAAAGAGCGCCGGGATTAGGTCGGTGCAATTGAATCTCCTGCACGTAAAGTAGTAGCGCCTGGGCTGCGGCAATGCACAGAATACTGAACGCCAGCAGCGCAATAACCAGATGTAGCCACAGGGCCATGGGCACATTACTGATTATTAAAGGCTGGCCGCTGAAAAACACGCCGGTTACCATTCCTGTCATCCCTACCGGCATTACCAGGATGCCGAGATTGAGAATTCTTCGAGCCAGCGATCCAATCATAAATACAGTTACTGTCATCAGGCTGACCAGAGAAAACACGTTTCCAAGGGCCAGATTGAGATTGGGTGGTCTTATTGCCTCCGGAAAAAGTATCATGCCATGGAAAAATGTAGCTGCGAAAATCAACCCGAAGAGCAGGTGCCTGTTTTGTGTCACTACGTTATCGACAGAAGTTCCATCACTGGAATAATCCGTATCCCCCTGGTTTGCCGCCAAAATAGAACTTGCAGATGAATTTATAGATGAGTATTTGATCCGTTTCCAGAACATCAGGATCGTAATGGCGTACAGAGCCAGATCAATTGTCGTCAGAATTGACATTGAAGACAGGGTTTGGAGATATTACATTACTGTTGGTTGCTCTATCCATGAGAGTATCACACGGATAGAGTACTGATTGCGAATTAAGCTACAATTCGACCCCGATCAAGAATTATACACTGTCCGTCTTTGTGCTAACCGTCTTTTAGTGCTAACAATAACTGATGTGATGGATTTGCTGGATTCTTCGTCGTTATCTGTCTACTGAACTTAACTTTACGAAAAGCCCTCCATGTTTGAACAACTAAGCGATAAATTAAAAGCAACATTCAAGAATCTCAGTGGCAAGGGCCGGTTATCTGAGGCCAATATTTCGGACGCCATGCGTGAAGTACGGATCGCATTGCTGGAAGCTGATGTAGCGCTGGAGGTAACCAGAGATTTTGTCGCCGCGGTAAAACAGCGTGCGGAAGGGCAGGAAGTTCTCGGAAGCCTGACGCCGGGTCAGGCGGTGATCAAGGTTGTGCAGGATGAACTGGTAGAGTTGATGGGCGCTGCCAATAGTGCACTCAATCTGGCCACCCGGCCGCCGGCAGTCATTCTGGTAGCAGGACTGCAGGGAGCGGGCAAGACCACTACAGTGGGAAAACTCGCCCACTTGCTTAAAACCCGCGAGAAAAAGAATGTGCTGGTAACCAGCGCAGATATATACAGGCCGGCAGCAATCAGGCAACTGGAGTCGGTGGCAGGTGCTGTGGGAGCAGAATTTTTCCCCAGTGACAGCGGGCAGGATCCGGTAACCATCGCACGTAACGCCGTTGAACACGGACGTATTACCAGTCGCGACGTTGTTATTGTAGATACTGCGGGAAGACTACATATTGATCAGGACCTGATGGATGAGATCAAGCAGATCCACGGTGCAATTAACCCCATAGAGACACTGTTTGTGGTGGATAGTATGACCGGGCAGGATGCCGCTATCAGTGCGCGTGCATTCGATCAGTCTTTGCCCCTTACCGGGGTGATTCTGACCAAGACTGATGGTGATGCTCGTGGTGGCGCTGCATTGTCCATTCGCCAGATAACCGGTAAACCGATAAAGTTTCTGGGTGTAGGAGAATCGATGGATGCGCTGGAACCGTTCCACCCCGACCGGGTTGCCTCGCGTATTCTGGGAATGGGAGACATGTTGTCCCTGGTGGAAGAGGTCGAACGCAAAATCGATCGAACCAAGGCAGAAAATCTTGCCAAAAAGCTGTCAAAAGGCAAGAGTTTTGATCTTGAGGATTTTCGTGAACAAATGATTCAAATGCAAAATATGGGAGGAATGGCGAGCATGATGGACAAATTGCCCGGCATGGGCAATGTGCCACAAAAAGCGCTGGACCAGGTTGGTGACAAACAGACGGGGCAGACGATAGCAATCATCAATTCAATGACGCCCCACGAACGCCGCTTCCCGGCGGTGTTACGAGGTGCTCGCAAAAAACGAATTGCGGCGGGATCAGGAACCCTGGTGCAGGATGTTAACCGGCTGTTAAAACAATTTATGCAGATGCAGAAAATGATGAAACGAATGAAAAAGAAAGGAGGTATGCGTGGGTTGATGCAGCAAATGAAAGGGCAGGGTGGTATGCCGGGCATGCCTTTTTGAATGTTCCTGGCCATTGACTAATATGGATGCCGTTCATATCGTGAATTGGCGTCGTAAATCCTTGGAAACTATCGAAATAAATGGATATACTCCAACATTCAATTTTGCTTGAAGTCCGTACCCGTTGACGGACTTTTTTATTTGAGGTGCGCAGTGCAGTTAACAGGTGCTGATATTCTGGTCCGTTGTTTGCAGGACGAAGGTATCGAGTTTATTTTTGGCTATCCGGGTGGGGCAGCGCTCCACATTTATGATGCATTATATAAGCAGGATAAGGTCAAGCATATTCTGGTGAGACATGAGCAGGGTGCTACCCACGCTGCGGATGGCTATGCCAGAGCGACCGGCCAACCGGGGGTGGTATTGGTGACTTCCGGACCGGGCGTTACCAACACCGTAACCGGGATCGCCACCGCCCACATGGATTCAATTCCAATGGTGGTGCTGACCGCTCAGGTCGCCACCCATTTAATTGGTGACGATGCTTTTCAGGAAGTTGATACGGTCGGTATTACCAGGCCTTGCGTCAAACATAATTTTTTGGTCAGTGACGTCAACAAACTGGCTGAAACTATCAAAAAAGCCTTTGTGATCGCTTCTACGGGGCGTCCGGGTCCGGTTGTGGTGGATATTCCCAAAGATATTACTGCCCAAACAACGACATATTCCTATCCGGATACAGTGAACATGCGTTCCTATCAACCAAGGAAGAAGGGACACAGTAAACAGATTTCCCGGGGTGTTAATCTGTTATTAAACGCTGATCGACCGGTGATCTATACTGGCGGCGGTGTGATATTGGGAAATGCTGATGGACCGCTTGGCAAACTGGTTGATATGCTTGCCTATCCTTGTACCAGTACTTTGATGGGATTGGGTGCGCTACCTGCGTCAAATCCCAATTTCCTAGGGATGCTGGGAATGCATGGTACCTATGAAGCCAATATGGCAATGCACGGCTGTGATGTGATGTTGGCTGTAGGCGCGCGATTCGACGATCGGGTCACCGGGGAGTTAGCCAAGTTTGCCCCCAATGCCCGTATTGTGCAGATTGATATCGATCCGTCATCCATTGGCAAGAATGTGCCAGTGGAAGTGCCCATCGTTGGTGATTGCGCAGTTGTCCTCGAACAAATGTTGGAACAACTGGAGGGGCGACTGGCTGAAATAAACCGGGAGTCGGTAGAACAATGGTGGCGACAGGTGAACAGATGGAAATCACTGGACTCGCTTGCATACGAGAAACAGGACAATGCTATTGTGCCTCAGGCCGTGGTTCAGCGTCTGTTGAAGATTACCAATGGTGAGGCTTATGTAACCTCGGATGTTGGCCAACACCAGATGTGGGCCGCCCAGTACTATACATTTGAAGCTCCTCGTCGCTGGATAAATTCAGGAGGTCTTGGAACCATGGGGTTTGGATTGCCGGCGGCCATGGGGGTTCAATTGGCCTTTCCCGACAAAACCGTTATCTGCATTACCGGAGATGCCAGTATCCAGATGTGTATTCAGGAACTGTCAACGTGCTTGCAATATGGCCTGCCAATCAAGATTATCAATCTGAACAACCAGTATATGGGCATGGTGCGGCAGTGGCAGGAGTTTTTCTATGACCGCAGGTACTCCCATTCCTATATGGACGCCTTGCCGGATTTCGTCAGATTAACCGAAAGCTATGGTCATGTCGGAATGCGTGTGGAGAATCCAGCAGATCTGGATGCAACCCTTGATAAAGCCTTTGCAATGAAAGACCGACTGGTATTTGTTGATGTAATTACCGATCAGACCATTAATGTATACCCCATGATTGCTGCGGGTAAGGGACATAATGAAATGCATTTACAACCGGGCCAGGAAGAAATCCTGGAAAGGGAGTTGGCCTGATGAGAAGAATAATTTCGGTTTTGCTGGAAAACGAATCTGGCGCATTGTCCCGGGTTGCGGGCCTGTTTTCTGCGCGAGGCTACAACATCGAATCATTAACCGTAGCGCCAACAGATGATCCATCTTTGTCTCGAATGACTATTGTCACCCGGGGCACCGACAAGATCATTGAGCAAATCACCAAGCAGCTGAATAAGCTGGTTGACGTGGTTAAACTCATTGATCTGACGGATGGTCAGCATCTCGAACGGGAGTTGATGCTGGTTAAGGTCACCGCTGCGGGCGGTGAACAAAGAGAAGAAGTGAAGCGACTGGTTGATATATTCCGTGGTCGTATTATTGATGTTACCGAAAGTACATATACACTGGAAATGACCGGAAATGGCGACAAGGTGGATGCATTTATTCAGGCTCTTAAGCAGGTGGAAATAATCGAAGTAGTACGGTCTGGAATCTCTGGAATTGGCCGGGGTAAGCGCGCACTGAGTGTCTAGAGGTTTAACACATTATGCAGCCCGGTTACCCGATCTTGGCCAAAGAAGGAAGAGTGCATCTATTGATTGCATTGGGCGCGGGGTTACTCGCAACCTATTTGCTGGGATGGTGGTCGATTATCGTTTGGCTGTTGGTTTTGTTCGTGGTTCAGTTTTTTCGCGATCCACCACGCAGTATCAGTGACAGCCCCGGTGCAATAGTAGCGCCGGCGAGTGGCCAGGTGGTGGCCATTGGAGAAGAGGACAATCCTTATCTTGATGGTGTTCGATCAATAAAGATGAGTATTTTCATGAATGTTTTCTCGGTGCATTCGAATCTTGTACCTATTGCGGGAGTGGTTAAAGGATGCTGGTATCACAGCGGAAAGTTTTTTAACGCTGCGCTCGATAAGGCATCGCTGGAAAACGAGCGAAACGCGGTGTGGATCAGAACCGGGGACAATCAGGATGTTGTCTTTGTCCAGATCGCCGGACTGGTAGCGAGACGCATACTTTGTTATATAAAAAAAGGTGATCGGGTAAATACCGGACAACGATACGGTTTTATTCGGTTTGGCTCCAGGGTTGACCTGTATATTCCTGTAGGTACTTCGTTGAATGTCCGGCTGGGCCAGTGGGTGACATCCGGAAATGATGTAGTGGCCAATTTCTCAACCCAATAGTCTGTTACTGCATAACCATGACATCTGACGAAAATTCCGCTAACGGCCGTAAAGGCATATTTTTTCTGCCCAGTTTGTTTACTACCGCGGGGTTGTTCTTTGGCTTCTTCGCTATCATCCAGGCCACACACGGGAATTTTGATCGTGCTGCGGTTGGTATTCTGGTGGCAATGATCATGGATGGTCTTGATGGTCGTGTGGCCCGCTGGACCAATACCGCGAGTGATTTTGGCAAAGAATACGACAGTCTGGTAGATCTGGTTGCATTTGGATTAGCACCAGCCTTGATAATTTATTTCTGGTCGCTGCAGGAAATCGGTCGTGCGGGTTGGTTGATTGCATTTCTTTATGCCGCAGCTACTGCTCTCAGACTGGCTCGATTTAATACCCTGACAATCAAGGACAATCGATACTTCTATGGATTAGCGTGTCCATCTGCGGCTGCTTTTGTGGTGTTTTGGGTATGGTGTCTGGATGAATTCGGTGTGGCTGGGCCAACGGTGCCCTGGCTCAGTGCGCTGGTAACGCTGGTTGCCGCGATTCTGATGGTCAGTAACGTCAAGTTTCGAAGTTTCAAGGATTTCGATCACAAAAATAAAATATCCTTTGTCGTATTGATTGCGTTATTGCTGGTATTTGTCCTGGTATTTTTTGATCCGGCCACGGTACTGTTCCTGATGGCTTTCGGATATGCCGCCTCTGGGCCGATTGGCTGGTTTTTGCGATGGCGTAAAGGCCACAAGGAAAGCCCTGCATTTCTCCCCGACGAAGGTGATGATGACGAATCGCCTGGTGAAGTATCCGTCAATGACGATGATACCAAGTAATATAACGTGATTGTTACAGTGACAGAGCGCCATGTATCAGGGGTTGCAACGTGCAATCAGGTTTAATAGACTAGCGCTATGTTCAGCACCACACAACAAGTGAATTTTGACGACGCTTCCGATTGCGTTGTACGTAGTTTATTGCTGGGCCTGCTATCTGCACTGCTGCTGCGCTGTTCAGCGCACTAAACTTTTACCCCTCACCGCGAATACAAATCTCTGTCTGCAAGATGGCAGGGACAAGAACATTAAAATTTTATCGGGCCAGAGCCCGTGAGGCAGACAGATGAAAGACAAATTAATTATTTTTGATACCACATTGAGAGACGGGGAACAGAGTCCCGGTGCGTCCATGACCCAGGACGAAAAAATCAGGATCGCAAAGTTGCTCGAGAAAATGAAGGTGGATATTATCGAAGCCGGGTTTCCCATCGCCAGTCCCGGAGATTTCGCAGCGGTCAAGGCAGTTTCTTCGATTATCAAGGACAGCACCGTCTGTGGACTGGCAAGGGCAAATCCACGGGATATAGAAAAGGCGGGGGAAGCGCTAAAACCGGCGGTTTCTTCGCGTATCCATACCTTTATCGCAACCTCTCCGATTCACATGGAGCACAAGTTAAGGATGCAACCCGATGAGGTGATAGAGCACGCGGTCGCGTCTGTTAAACAAGCCAGGGGCTACACTGACGATGTTGAGTTTTCTCCCGAGGATGCGGGTCGATCAGAAATAGACTTTTTGTGCCGTATTATTGAAGCCACTATCGATGCAGGCGCTGGTACCATTAATATTCCAGATACCGTGGGCTACAACCTTCCTGCACAATTCGGCGATCTCATAAAAACCCTGCGAGAGCGCATTCCTAATTCTGATAAAGCAATATTTTCAGCTCATTGTCACAATGACCTCGGGCTTGCGGTAGCGAATTCCCTGGCAGCAGTGGCCCAGGGCGCACGCCAGATCGAATGTACCATTAACGGTCTCGGAGAGCGTGCAGGAAATGCGTCCCTTGAAGAGGTGGTGATGGCGATACGAACACGGCAGGACGCATTTGATTGCGATTCCGCTATCGATACCACTCAGATTGTCCCGGCCAGTCGCCTGGTCTCCACTATTACCGGGTTCGCAGTGCAGCCAAATAAGGCGATTGTGGGCGCCAATGCTTTCGCTCATGAAGCGGGCATTCATCAGGATGGGGTGATCAAGGCGCGGGAAACCTACGAAATCATGCGAGCCGAAGACGTTGGCTGGTCGGCAAACCGGATGGTACTTGGCAAGCATTCCGGTAGAAATGCGTTTGCAGAGCGATTGAAATTTCTCGGGTTTGAGTTTCGATCCAGAGAAGAGTTAGACCAGGCCTTCATCAGATTCAAGGTGTTGGCGGATAACAAACACGAAATTTTTGATGACGATTTGCAGGCGCTGGTAATGGATAGCAGTCACGATAAAGTCAATGAGCGATTCAAATTGATCCATATGCAAAGCAGTTCAGAAACAGGAAAGTCGCCTACGGCACGGGTCGAAATAGAAGTTGAAGGTGCGCCATTTACTGCCGAAGAGGGTGGTAATGGAGCGGTAGATGCCACATTTCGAGCCATCGAGAAAATTGTTCAATCCGGAAGTTTATTGCAGCTTTACTCGGTGAATAGTATTACCAGCGGCACCGATGCCCAGGGTGAGGTGAGCGTTCGTCTGGAGCATGAAGGGCAAATCGTCAATGGTCATGGTGCTGACCTTGATATCGTGGTGGCGTCTGCCAAGGCATATATTAATGCACTGAACAGGCTTTATCAAAGTGGCAAACGGGTTCATCCACAATACGCCCGGGCTATCTAGAGCATATGGTCTGCGCGCTGTAAAGTTGAATTTATTTAATCAAAAGCCAGCGCAAACCAACAGGCAGTTAGAAATACTACGTTTAATGGGAGTGGATGTCTGGCAGCTACGCCATGGCCAGCATTCACTTGCAGACTGTCCTGCGGCCGTTGCGGACAATCCGGAAACTGCTGTTGGTGACAGGACTCCCCGGGAAGCGCTGGAATGGGCTGCCCGCAGTGCAGGTAATCCAGACTCAGAGTGGTTGTTTGTTTGTCAATGTGACCTGGCTGAGGTTGGTGACGGGCTGATTTCAGGGTCTGCCCGCTGCCAGTTATATGAAGCCTTACTGTTTTCTCTGGGTCTTTGTCTTGAAGATGTATTCACCATATCGGTGGTTCGGCAAGAGGTCATTGACGCTGGCAAAGAGCCACTGCTTCCATCGCTCGAAAGTTTTCTCGCCAGACACCAACCGCGGAATTTTATAGTGATGGGAGAACAATGCGCCCAGGCCCTGGTTAAAGCAGAGAAACCTCTTGCTGTTTTGCGTAACGAGAAATACAGGTATCCCGGTAGTGAATGTATATTGCGGGCTACGTTCAGCCTTGACTGGTTGTTGGAGCATCCACTGGATAAGGCCGGGCTCTGGCAAGACCTGTTAAAAGCTGGTATTCCAACAAGTCATGGATGATGTCGATACCCGGGTCTGACTCCAACAGGGTAAATGTTATAGCTGAATCGACACCGGCAGAATTGCTGCCGATCAGCGCTAATCATGTGAATGAGGAATTTATTGCCAGTCTGGTTGCGCTGGAATCAAATTCTACGCGCTGGCCATGGACCGTTGCGCAATTGGATGACAGTGTTCGGCAGGGACATTATTGCTATAGTTACTCCCGCAATCAGGAGGATTTAGGCTATTGCGTTCTGATGCAGGCTGCCGAACGCATTGAAGTTTTAAATCTGGTTATTTTTTCCGGGTTTCAAAATCAGGGCCATGGCAAATCATTGTTACGCAGAATTTTCGCCGTTGGTCGACAAATGGGTGCTGCCGCGTTGTGGCTGGAAGTGCGAGAGTCCAATGTCATTGCCCGGCATTTATATCACGCTGAAGGATTTGTTGAAGATGGCATCCGTAAAGACTACTATCCTTGTTGTGGTTCTTGTCCGGACGAGGATCATAACAACAGGAGAGAGACGGCAATATTGATGCACCGCCAGATTGACTAGGCAGGGCCTTTTCCCCTGCTGGTTGGCGATAGACGCTCAGGGTTTTATAATGATACTTTGACCTGGATACAACGTGGTATTTTTGGAAAGCTGGTTCAATTTCAGGATATCTTCCAGCGATACACTGTATTGCCGCGATATCTTCCAGAGTGAGTCGCCGGAGGCAACCAGATGCTTCTGGACTTGTGCAGAATCGGCAATAATGCCAGGGCCGGCATACTGGACGGCACCCGTACTTAGTGGGATACGTAGTTCCTGGCCCGGATTGATTAGATTAGATTTCAAAGAGTTAGAGCGCACAATTGATTGCACCGACACACCGTGAATCCGGGCTATTTTGCCAAGATACTCTCCTTTCTTTACCTTGTGGTGAGCCCACTGCATCCGTTGTGTGGGGCTTAGTGTAGCCAGCTTCTCCATCAGGTTATCGGCCTCCCCGATTGGCACAACCAGAATATGGGGGCCGTTGGGTGGTGTCACGCCACGTTTGTATCCGAGGTTGAGAAAATGCAGTTGCTTGCTGCTCAGGGAAAGGTATGAGGCAGCAACTGAAATATCGGTTTGGGTCTTCAGGTCAATAACCCCAAGGGTTTGACTATTGGCTAAAGGTTTAAGCTGGATTCCATACTTTTCAGGGTCTATGAGGATGTTTCGAACGGCAAATAACCTCGGTACATACTCAGATGTTTCTCTTCGAAGTCGCAAATGCGCATAATCTGAAGGCAAATTCCTGGCTTGATTTTTCCTGATATTGCGACGAATATTCCCTTCACCTGCATTGTATGCCGCTAACGCCAGTTCCCAGTCACCATTAAATTCCAGGGACAGATAATCAAGATAGTCCAGCGCTGCTCTGGTGGATTGCACCAGATCGCGGCGGGCGTCCATCCACCAATCCTGTCGTAGTCCAAATCGGCGCCCGGTTGCGCCAATAAACTGCCACATACCTACGGCATTGGATTTCGACGTGGCGTCCGGTCGAAAGGCACTTTCGATGGCTGGCAGAATGGCGATTTCTGTGGGCATTCCACGTTTTTCGACTTGGTCCAGAATGTAGGGCAGAAACCACTGCGCACGGTCGGCAAGGCGTTCAAAGTATTTTGGATGCCGGGCATAATATTTCTCAAATTGTGCCACTCGATCTGGTCTGTTTTCGAGATTGGATAATCGAAACCCACTGCGAAGTCGGTCCCAGAGATCGTCAGCTTGAGGGCCAGGAGTCAGCGCGGTAGATAGAATAAGTTTTTGCTGCGCCGACTGTTCATCCGTTCGCAGATTGTCGATGCCGTTCTCTGAAAATTCCAGCGCCGTCAGCGTCCCGCTCTCCAAAGACCGGTATATATCCACAGACTGGCCGGATTCGGACTGTGCGGCTGCATTGGCCGAGCTTGACTCGGCCTCAGCATCCATTACAGGCGCTGTTGGACCGACAGCTGCAATTCGGTCTGAAGTGGGGATTGAGGTACAACCAGCGAGGGTCAACAGACCAATGGCGATGCAGCAGTACGAAATTCGGGGTCCGGGCATAGCGCTGGGATATTAAGGGGATGAAACCAAACAGTCAACCATGAATTGCGATGATCAGATTGATAGAGCGCTATGGTATTATTTCCAGATAAATTATAATCGCTCGTCATCCCTAATTATTGAGGAAAAACATGAAATCTCCTGTCCGAGTTGCGGTTACTGGCGCCGCCGGTAACATCTCTTATGCATTACTATTCCGGATTGCTGCAGGCGACATGCTGGGCAAGGACCAGCCGGTTGTGCTGCAACTTCTGGAAATCCCACCAGCCCTGGGTGCGCTTAACGGCGTTGCAATGGAATTGCTCGACTGCGCATTTCCACTACTCGCTGGAATTGAGGTGTCCGATGACCCCAACATCGGGTTTCGTGATGCGAACTATGCCCTGCTGGTTGGTTCAAAGCCGCGTGGTCCTGGAATGGAACGGAATGATCTGCTCAAGGAAAATGGAAAAATTTTTTCCGGTCAGGGCAAGGCGTTAAACGATCACGCTGCCCGCGATGTAAAAATCCTGGTGGTCGGTAATCCGGCAAATACCAATGCCCTGATTGCTGCATCCAATGCACCAGATCTCGACAGAAGACAGTTCACAGCTATGACAAGGCTCGATCATAACCGCGCCATGGCCCAGCTGGCAGACAAAATCGGGGTACATCATGATCAGATTACGCGAATGACGATCTGGGGTAATCATTCGTCAACCCAGTATCCGGATGTGTCACATGCTCTCGTTGCCGGTAAACCTGTAGATGTCGCAGAGGACTGGTTGACCGATGAGTTTATACCGACGGTGCAACAGCGTGGTGCTGCAATTATCAAGGCCAGAGGAGCATCCAGCGCAGCTTCCGCCGGGTCTGCGGCAATTGACCACATGCGGAGCTGGGCATTGGGGACGGAACCCGGCGATTGGGTCAGCATGGGAATTCCGTCTGATGGTAGTTACAATATCAGGGAAGGTGTGATTTATTCATATCCGGTTACTTGTAATAATGGTGACTATGAGATCGTTCAGGGGTTGGAAATCAGTGCTTTCAGTCGCGAGAGAATGACGATTACCGAAGAAGAACTGTTCGAAGAACGTGATGCTGTCAGTGAACTGATGTAGGTGGATTACCCTGGTGCCCGGGGTCCACGCTTCGGGGCTTTGCCAGGGTCAAAAATTTGTCATGGATATCAGCGTTGTCATCCCGGTATGGAACCGCAAAGAATTTCTTGCCCGGGCGATAACATCGGTTCAGCAACAAACAACCAAACCACTGGAGATTGTCGTTGTCGACGATGGCTCTACCGATGGTGGCGGAGAGATGGTCTCGAGGGAGTTCCCTGAAGTCGTATTACTCACCCAGAGTAATCTGGGGGTTAGTGCAGCACGCAATCGGGGAATCAATTGTGCCAGAGGCCAGTGGATAGCATTTCTTGATTCGGATGATACCTGGCTCCCGGAAAAACTGGCCAGGCAAACGACGCTACTCGAGAATAATCGGGATGTAAAGGTCTGTCACACTGATGAAATCTGGATTAGAAACGGTGTGCGCGTTAACCCTAAACACAGACACGCCAAGCCCCGGGGCTGGATTTTTGATCAATGCCTGCCCCTTTGTTGCGTTTCCCCTTCATCAGTTTTATTACACCGGAGCGTCCTGGACGATATAGGGCTATTTGATGAATCACTTCCCGCCTGCGAGGATTATGATTTATGGCTTCGTCTGTTCCACAAGTATCAGGCGGGGTTGGTCGCGGAGCCCTTGCTGATCAAATATGGCGGCCATCCCGACCAGCTATCCAGGCGATATTGGGGGATGGATCGCTTTCGGGTCACAGCACTGGAGAAAATTCTTCAGTCTGGAAGCCTCGAACCCCGTCAGCGCAATGCCTGCGCAGCGATGTTGGATGAGAAATGCACGATACTCGCCAAAGGTTTTTCCAACAGAGGGAAGATTGAACAGGCCAACCGGTATCTGGAATTGCGGCAGCAGTGGAGCCATGCTCAAGCCGAATGTTAAATATCGTCACCGCTCATTACCTCGAAGCAACGCCTTTTATTAATTATTACCGGTTAGCGATACAACGGTCAGCTGGCGGTCAGCGCTACTATGGAAACGGCGAAATACGCATGCTTATAGGGGGGCAGGGGCATAAAAACTGCCTTCATTCACTCAAACGATATTGCCGGGATTTCACCTTTGGTGACCACGACAGATGGCTCAACTTTGGCGTCGCAGGTTCTTCGCAATATCCTGTTGGGGAGGTGGTCCAGGTGGAGCGAATTGAGGCTCAGGATGTCGCAACCAAATCACTGGTGGCCATCACGGAGTTATCCATGCCGCTGGTTCTGGATCACTCGATCCAAAGCGTAGAAACCGGGTATGCCGAGAATGGAGTTTATGAGATGGAGGCCATGACCATCGCCATGTTTTTGCAGCGATCTGGCGATCTTGATCGGCTATCGGTGGTAAAGCTAATCAGTGATGGGCCACTAAAACCGGCGGCCAGCAACACAAAATCAGAACTGAAAAACCTGATCAGGGTTACTTCAGCTTCGATTGTGGCAGCGAGTGATATAATCTTGCGAAAAATGGATTAGTCACAATGCGGAATCTGGCTATCTCAGGATTCTGTACAGGCGTCATTGAAAAAAGATCTGCCCGGGATACAGTAACCCCGAATTTCGTATAGAAGCAGGAATATCGAATGAGTCAAACTGGCTCATAGAACGGAATACTACATTGATTATCACAACACAACAGTCAGATTGACAGACCCCGATGAGGGTTATTATTCACCTGGATCAATTCTCCGTTTCCATCTATGGCAAATGATATTGCTGGAGGTTCATTGCCATATTTTCGTATAGCACGGCTTGCATTCTGTGTTGGTTCGATATTGTTACTCTCCTCCTGCGCCGGCTATGAGGTAAAAAATCTCGCTAAATCAGATTTTGCCATGGTGGCCGATGATTTTATTCTGGAAACTCGCCACCTGGTCCGCGAACTCATGGTCAAGCTATACAAGCGAAACCCGGTTCAACTTCACAAGAGCGAGGGTGTGACGATCGGGACGAGACTGAATCAGTTGAGACGGCAACGCCAGCAACTAATATTTGAAGAACTTGGAGGCAGGCAGAATATCGATGCACTGGAAATGACCTTCGACGAATCTTTTGAGGGAGATCGAATTTTTGCACTCATTGTCGGACTCGGAGGCATGTTACGTCAGGCTTATGGATACAACGACGAAATGTTTATGTTTGAGAAGTTGAGCGGTGAAGCGCTGGTCACCAGCGCGCGCAACATCGAAATACTGATCTGGCGTTTGAAGCATGATCGAAAAGAAAATGGGGAACTCTTTCTGATCACCAGTGAAACCAATGGGGTGATCGATAATCTCAGTTTTGAACGTCTTTTTGGCAAGCTCATCATGCTGCAGGATATGATGGCACGGATTGCTGACGATTCATCGAATCGAACAGTAACCGGCGCAGTACATGGTGTGATCTCGACCGTCTTTATTCCACTACCGATATAACGGATCTACACTAAAATGTATCGTTAACGGCCGCATTTTTATAATGGCAGTCCAGGCACTGCCCGACGAGTTGGCCGGCAAGAAAGTAATCTGGCTGTTCAGTATCCACAGCAATTCTTGCTTTACTGACATGTTTTCTAAAATCACCCATATTGTCAGAAATCACTCGATGATCACTCACCGAAGCACGGGCACCAAGGTCTTCAGTGGCCTGCGTGATTGCGTCGAGTTCTGCGAGCACTTTTTCTTTCTGGATGCTGGATACACTGGTCGTTTCATGCAAAAGCTTATCCAGCTTGTTAATACTGACAGCCATTTTCTTCATTGACGAATGTACTTGCTCAGTATTGAGATTAATGGCGCCACGAGGATATGTGTATTCCTGATCAACTCGGCATGCTCCAAGTGTCAACAGAACTATACCGGCAAGCAAATTTGCAGTTAGACGCAGGATCGTATTGTTGTGAAAATTGGCATGCATACGTTATTGATCAATAAATTTGGTAAAAATTTCGCTCTATCAACACGGTTGGCTGGGGCAGTTGATCTGGTTCAAAAAATTATTGTGTCTGTCCTTTCCGTCCTGCAAAGGAGATTTTACAGTGAATCGATCCTCGTGTGACCCGAAATTTTGATTCTCGTATTTCACTGCGGTAATTTTGCAATCTATCCAACTGACAGAAAATCCTCACCCATACGGTAACCACAACTTTCAAGTTCGGCTTCGATCAACTCCCTGGCACCGTGATTGGTAACATACACAAGACAAAACGGCTTCACCGGATGATGGTATATTTTCAGAAACTCCGGGCCCACAACCGCCACCCCCTTTATCCGGTTACCAATTTTTTTCGGATCTATATCGATCCATACGCTGGGCCTTATTCCCTTCGCCACCAGTTTTTGAGCGCGTTGTCGGGTTTTACGACCGGCACCCCAAAATGCAACTGGTCGTTGTTTTAGTGTTGGCAACCGCTCCAGATAACGAGCACGCAATTGATCGAAGGCCTCTCGCTGGTAGGCCGGATGGGTTCTCGACAATCGCCCCGTTGATTCTCGCCAGTCCAGTAACACATCGATATGCTTGGCAACTTTATGGCCGCGTTCAATCAGTCGAAGCCACAGTTCATAGTCCTCAGGGAAATTGCCCTGTAGATATCCTCCTGCGTCCAATACAGCTTGTTTGCGAAACATCACTGTGGGGTGAGCAAGGGGTGATTCGACGAATCGCTGACGCACAATGTCGGCATCGGTTACTACATTATTCTGCCAACGCACATACTCACGGTAACCTTGCTGGATTATTGATTGGGGAAATAACGCAACCCTGGACCCAACCAGGGTCAACTGATGATTCCGTTGAAACATTGAAAACTGAGCCCGTAAGCGTTGTGGGCGCATCAGGTCATCAGCATCCATGCGCGCAATTAGTGGATATTGTGCCTGCTGAAGGCCAAAATTGAGGGCGTCTACCAGTCCATTACCCGGATTTTTCAGTAATCTGATACGGTGGTCCGGCCAGGATGCAACTGCATTTCTGGACCCATCGTTGCTGTGATCGTCTATTCCAAGTATTTCGAACTTACCCATGGTCTGGTTACGGATGCTGGCGAGGCAGGGTAAAATTGTTGTCAATGCGTTGCCAAATGGGAGGAGGATACTGATCATTAAAATAATCGGTGTTTATAGTTAGCGATTCCAGTGAAAGTAGGCGATAATTTGGCATCTGACGTTCTCACCTTTTAGTACCCAATACAATATGCCTTCTTTCGATATCGTGTCCGAAGTGGACTGGCAGGAAGTTAAAAACGCGGTAAATACGGCCAATAAAGAGATTACCAATCGCTATGATTTTAAAGGCAGTGATGCAAAAATAGAACAAGCAGATCCAAAACTTACCCTGGTTGCAGATGATACTTTCAAGGTCAATCAGGTTATGGATGTCCTTATGCTCAAGTTGGCAAAACGAGGAATAGATGTGAAAGCGCTGGACAAGGCTGTTCCGCGTAAGAGTCCCACCGGTAAAGCGGCGCAGGAAGTGACCATTCGTCAGGGTGTTGATATTGAAAACGCTAAAAAAATCGTCAAGTTACTTAAAACCGGAAAGTTTAAGGTGCAGGCGGCTATTCAGGGCCAGCAGGTCAGGGTGACTGGAAAGAAAAGAGATGATTTGCAGCAGGTTATGGGATTCTTAAAGGATCAAAAACTGGAGATTCCGCTACAATATACGAACTTTCGCGACTGAATCTGTTCTATAGCATCAAATCAAGTTATATCACGAGGAAAATTTAATGATCAAATGCTGGAAAATATTGCTGGCAATGTTGTTGGCGATCCAGGGAACCGCATGGGCGGAATCAGAAATGGAAGTAGTACGTAATAATCTGAAGAGAATAATACCTGAAAGCATGGAGATCAAATCTATCGAGCAAACGGCGATGGAAGGTGTTTATCAGGTTGCTGCCGGAAATGAATATTTGTTTGTCCATAGCCGGGGTGACTTCGTCATGATTGGTGAGGTATACGATGCTGTTCGTCGAATCAGCCTGACGCAGGAGCGCAAGGACAAGGAAAAAGTGATCGCGATGAAAGAACTCGCTGCTATTTCCGAAAGCGAAATGATCATTATGGGCGATCCTCAGGGAGAGCGATATGTCACTGTATTTACCGACACCGATTGCGGTTGGTGTCAGAAATTTCATCAGGATATCCCGGCTTTACAGGCCGGTGGGTTAAAGGTCCGGTATTTGATGTGGCCACGCGCCGGCATCAATTCGGAAAGTTATGATGAGGCAGTGTCGGTATGGTGTGCAGACGATCAGGGTGCTGCGATGACCATTGCCAAAAATCGTCAACAGGTGGAGCCAAAGACCTGTGACAATCCGGTTAAAGAGCAGTACGCGTTAGGATTCCGCCTCGGCGTCCAGGGGACCCCGTTCATCATGCTGGATAATGGTGAAGTGCTGGGTGGATACGTTGAACCTGATCGATTGCTGTCGGCCGCGAAACTGAAATAGAGAACCTTGCTGGTAATTATTGGGTCCGGGTATGAATCGATGCGAGTCGGTCGTTTTCAAATATTAAGGTTGATGATTCTTGAATCAGTTCCCTGGTTTTGCCGGATTTGAAGGAATAATAATAATCCCAACGATCCTTATTGAAAGGATCGTTGATCAGTGGCAAACCCAATACTCTAACGACTTCGCGTTTATCCATACCAACGGTAACCTGCTGTATCATATCGGCGGTGATTTCATTACCTTGCTGAACATCAATTCTATAAACACACCCGGTTAAAAGCGCCAGGCATATTACTACTACGGTAGAGCGTTTGATCATTTGGTTTCTGTCTCAGTTTGAAGGTGTTTTAAAACCGCTATTTCATCACAATTTTGAAACTTGTGGCAATTTATACAGGCACCCCATACTTTCTCCGGCAGCACCTGCATCGGGACAACATCGTAACCTGCATTATTGAAGAACCTGACCTCGTAGGTGAGAGCCATTAGCTTGCTCAGCCCAAGTCTGGTTGCATTTTGCTCGATTTTGGCCACCAGTCGTCTGCCCAGTCTTTTGCCACCATAGTTCGGATGTACTGCCAGGCTGCGAACTTCTCCCATGGTGCTGGTATAGATTTGTAGTGCACAACAGGCGATGATAGATTGTTCATACTCTATAACAAGAAATTCCCGTAGAGACTGGTATATATCGCTTTCGGGTCGGGGTAACAAAATATTGCGGTCGCTGTAATCCTTAAGTAGTCGATAGATTCCATTAACATCTTTCAGTTGTGCACTCCTGATGGGAAGTCCGGTTACTTCATTGCCAACGTTGATGGGGGTAGTACTCATAGCGGCGGATCATATCAGCCCAGTGCCAGCATTTGTTCTGCATGGGCGCGCGATTGCGTGGTCAATTTTTCGCTGCCGGACATACGGGAAATTTCTTCGATTCGGTTTTCGTGGTCAAGCTTGCTGACGGTTACATCCGGCGTGCCTGACTGACTATCTGGCTCAGCCTTTAAAACCGAGAAATGATGATTTGCCCTGGCCGCGACCTGGGCCAGATGGGTAACGCAGATTACCTGAACTGACTGACCAAGCTGATTTAGTCGTTGCCCCACTATATTGGCTACGGTGCCACCTATTCCAACGTCAACTTCGTCAAAAATTAGCGTAGGTACCTTCGCCGCACCTGCCAGAATCACCTGTATTGCCAACGAGATTCTCGATATCTCACCACCGGAGGCGACCCGTGAAAGAGGTTGCAATGGAAATCCGGGATTGGCAGAAACCATAAATTCAACAGATTCATTGCCCAACCTGGAAATTTGTCCCGGGGCCAGTGAGTTGAGTTGAATCTCCAGCATTCCACCCGCCATCCCAAGCTCCTGCATCGCGGCAGTGATTTGATTCGCGAGTTTGTCAGCAGTGCTTTTTCGGGACACACTGATGCTGGCACTTACCGTGTCATAGTCTGCTCTATGCTTATCAATGGATGCTGCAATCTTGTCACGTTCCGCTTCCGGATTACTCAAACCGGAGAGCTCGGCCTGGAGTGACCCGGAATGTTCCGCCAGCAATCCGGGCTGCACTCGATGTTTGCGTGACAATTCATGATAGCTGGCGACTCTCTGCTCGATTTCTTCAATCCGAGATTGATCGAGTTCCTCTTCTCTGACGTGACCCTGCAATTGTCTGGCAGCTTCTTCAACATTGACACAAGATTCCTCAACCATTGCTGTAATCGTCCCGAGTCCATCATCAAATTGCTCCAACTGCCGCAGTTGCCCGGCGAATTTTGTCAGCAGAGTGTGTACGCTTTCGGTCTCATCAAGATACAATCCCGTGGCCACAGCCTGGCAGCCTACGGCAAGTTCTTTGCCATGGTGCAGGCGCTTTTGCAGTTGATCCAGTTCTTCCCATTCGCCGTTTACGGGCCTTAGCTGGTTCAGTTCCAGCAACTGAAACTTAAGCAGGTCTATCCTTTCCTGGGTAGCTACCTGCTGGTTATTTACCGAATCCAGTTCTCGTTGGAGCTCAGACAGTTTCTGGTAATGGTTATTCAACTCGATCAGACAGGATTGATTGCCGGCTGCTTCATCGAGCAGGCCCAGTTGGACAGATCGGTGCAATAACGAATGATGTTCATGCTGGCCATGAATATCCACCAGTTCGCGACCGATATCTCTTAACCTGGAAAAATTTACCGGATGGCCATTTATGTAACCCCGACCCGGCTTGTTGCGACGGATAACCCGGCGCAACAATACCTCCTGATCGCTGGAGAGATCATTTTTCTCAAGCCAGGTAAAAACGCAATGCTCCCTGGGCAATGAAAAACTGCATTGGATCTCAGCCTGGTCCTGTCCATGCTTGATCAAAGAATTATCGGCTCGTGCGCCTAACAGGATGGCGATGGCATCTGCCAGCAAGGATTTTCCAGACCCTGTTTCACCGGTGACCGTCGTGAATCCATGATCGAATTCAATTTCTACGCATTCTGCGATGGCAAAATTCCTGATGGCAAGCCAGTCTATCACCCTGGAGAACCCGCGGATTTACCCTGTCCAGCCGAGTTTGGAACGAAGAATTTCAAAATGATCATGGGACTCGATACGCATCATGGATAATTTGTTTTCCCCCCGGGTAACCTGAATGGTCTCCTCTCCACACAATTCGTAAACAATTAATCCATCCAGTGCCAGGTTGGCATGGCTTTCAGGAATATCAAGATCGAGAATCTCCACCAATGAGTTTTCATCGATAATTATCGGCCGGTTATTAAGGGTATGAGGGCAGATTGGTGAAATACTGATAACTGGAAGTGTGGGATACATAATAGGTCCGCCTGCTGCCAGCGAATAGGCGGTCGACCCGGTAGGCGTCGCAACTATCAGGCCATCACTGCGTGTATGGCTGACAAATTTCCCATCGATACGGGTATCAAATTCTATCAAACGACCGGTATTTCCTTTGGATATTACGGCGTCGTTTAACGCTACCCCGGTATAAACTATTTCTTCATTGATCAGAACCGAAGTCCGTAACAGAGTACGTTTTTCTATGCAAAATTCTCCATTTAAAATTGCTTTAAGGTTTGCTTCCATGTCGGCAATTGCAATATCTGTGAGAAATCCAAGACGCCCAAGATTTACCCCTACTGTGGGAATATTGTGACTGGACAGAATTCTGGCTACATTCAACATCGTCCCGTCACCTCCAACGACCATGGCAATATCAATTACCTGGTCAAGGGGCTGAGATTGCTCATCAATTCGTTCACCGTCGATTTCTCTGGCAGTGGTACTACCAAGCAATACTTTGAGGCCGCTTTTTTCGAGCAGGCCACGAACTTCACCAAGGATCGGCGCAACACTTTTGTCGCGAAATTTTCCGAACAGTCCAATTTTAGAAATATTCACAGTAAAATCAACAATATAAATAGTAATATTAATTTAATTTATTAGTTATTCGACAGAAATTCCATTGACTGTCCGAATCAGTATAAGCCCAATAGCATAAAAAACAATCCTGACAACTTGATTACGCCATTGAATTTTGTTCTTATTGGTTGATATGGATCTTTGCTCAATCCGTGTAATAATTGCACCGGATATGCAATTATTACACGGATAGAGCACCAGAAGAGCCTTGATTTTAAGTAGAGGTGTTCAAAACCTGAACCGAAATTTTAACTGTTAATGATTGACCAGGAAATTACCGAACTGAGTGAACGCGCCGAATCAGTGTTGATAGGCTTGATTGCAAAATATATTAGCGATGGAAATCCCGTGGGATCCAGAACATTATCCCGTGAAACTGAACTCACTCTGAGTCCGGCAACCATTCGAAACGTGATGTCGGATCTGGAAGATCATGGTCTCATTGAAGCGCCACATACTTCTGCCGGAAGAGTCCCTACGCAAAAGGGGTATCGATTTTTTATCAACTGCCTGATGAGTGCGGGAACGATTGGTGATCAATCAATGACCCAATACAAGGATTGCTTTAGTGGCATTTCGGATCCCAAGAGTATCCTCACCAGCGCAACGGAAATGTTGTCGCAGATCACTTCGTTTGCCGGCGTTGTATCGATCCCGAGCAAGGCCAATGTGCGGCTAAAGCAGATTGAATTCCTAAAACTTTCCCAGCAACGGGTGCTGGCAATACTTATTAGCAGTGATGGTCAGGTACAAAACCGGGTGTTATCAAATAACCGGGAATATGAAGATAATGAGCTTGTTGAAGCCGCCAACTTCTTTAACGCGACCTATGGAACCTGGAACCTTGAAGATGTGAGAGCTGATTTAGCCCGGCACATGCAGAATGAACATCGTGATATGCATCGCGAAATGCGTAATGCTGTCAGAATGGCAGGTGAGTTATTTGAAAATGATTCCAGTCCGAACACTGATTCAGTATTGGTGAGCGGAGAAAATAATTTACTTGTCGTTCCGGATTTTGCCGAACTTGAGAAAATCAAACAGCTATTTGACACTTTCAAGACCAAGCAGGTTTTGTACGATCTATTGCAAAAAAGCATCACCTCTACCGGGGTCCAAATATTTATTGGGGAAGAGTCTGGTTACCAGATGCTTGAGAACTGTAGTGTGATCGCCGCGCCTTACGATGTGGATAATCAACGAGTCGGGGTGCTCGGGGTGATTGGACCCACCCGAATGCATTATGACGAAGTGATTTCGGCGGTCGATATAACGGCTAAACTTCTCGGCAGTGCACTCAGTTCGCCAAATACCCACTAGTGCCACAAATTGGCCAGCTGTTTGATCAGATTGAGGCATTTGATCGTCCGCCGGTAAATTCCTGGCAGCCGCAGGAAACTATTGATTTTGATCTGCGGATCGCCGCCAATGGAGACTGGTTTCATGAAGCAGGGATCATTCCAAGACAAAATCTAAAAAAGCTTTTTTCCACCGTATTGGCATTGCGCGAGGGTGCTTATTATCTTGTGACACCTCAAATCAGATATCGAATTATGGTAGATGATCTGCCTTTTCTGGCGGTGGAGTTGAATGCCCTCGGTTCAGGCCAGGATCAGCAGATCTATTTTCGTACCAATATGGATGAAGTGGTGCTGGCCGACGCGGATCATCCGATACATGTGCTTACCGACCCGGAAACCCGGCAACCGGCACCTTCTGTTGAAGTGCGGGATGGACTGGCCGCCCGCCTGACCCGAACGGTTTATTACCAGTTAGTAGAACTGGGCCTTGCCGGAATGGAAAATATTGAAGTGACAGAGCGGGAAGTTGGAGTTTTTAGTGCGGGCACATTTTTTTCCATTGGTTAAATTTGATACCAAACTTCAACAGTCAGAATTCACAGGCTGGAATTCAAGCAATGAAATTCAATAAAATTTGATCTGAAGCGCTGGATATCTGTGGCTAAATCAACGATCATTCCGGATGGCAGTTGACTGCTTCTAATAACATTACGTTGGTTCGGGATTTCCGGAACCCATCAAACAGTTGTAATCGGGAGATAAAATTATGAGCTGGCAAAAGAAAATTCTTCGTGTTGACCTGAGCGCCGGAACCGTGGAGGCAGAGCCACTTAACATGGAATGGGCAGAACAGTACCTGGGTAGTCGTGGGCTGGGTAGCCGCTACCTGTGGCAGGAAATGGACCCGGCTGCAGATCCCCTGGGGCCCGACAATGTACTCATATTTGCCACCGGCCCCATGACCGGGACCATGGCATCGACCAGCGGTCGCTATACAGTGGTGACCAAGGGTCCTCTTACCGGAGCCATTGCAAGCTCTAACTCTGGAGGCAAGTTTGGTGCCGAGTTGAAGTATGCCGGTTACGATCTGGTCATTATCAAAGGACGATCGGATACCCCGGTCTATCTGTCCATACAGGACGATCATTGTGAGTTGCTTGCGGCTGAGCAAATATGGGGCAAAACAGTATGGGAAACAGATGCCTGGATTCACCGACAAACCCAGGATCCGCAAACGAAGGTCGCGGCGATAGGCGTTTCCGGGGAGCAGGGTGTACGTTATGCCTGCGTAGTGAATGATCTGCACCGTGCTGCCGGCCGTTCCGGTGTTGGTGCGGTGATGGGCAGCAAGAATCTGAAAGCAATTGCGGTTCGCGGTACAGTGGGGGTAAAAGAAGATAACTCAGCGAAGTTTATGGATGTTGTCAATGATGTTAATAGCGAACTCCACGGTAGTGATGCACGGCGCGGACTGATGCGATATGGAACTCTTGCGATGATGGACAGCATGCAGGAGTTTGGCGGTTTGCCTACGGAAAATTTCCGCAAGGTTTCATTTCCGGGTGTCTGCAAGATAGACCACAACGCAGTGACAGTGAAAAACAGGGATGGCCATAAAAATCTGATCAAAAATGCGGCCTGTTTTGGTTGCACCATTGCCTGTGGACGTATTGCCAAAATTGATCCCAATCATTTCAGCGTCAAGGATCGGCCGGAATACTGGATAGCGTCCGGGGGGCTAGAATATGAGACGGCATTTGCTTTTGGCCCGGTTATGGGGGTGGATGATCTTGACGCCATGACGTTTGCCGGTTTTATGATGAACGAACATGGTATGGATCCCATATCATTTGGCGTAACCCTTGCAGCAGCGATGGAATTATACGAGATGGGTGTCATTACCAAACAGGATACCGATGGCATTGATCTGAGTTTTGGCAGTGCCGAAGCGCTCGTTGTGATGTCAGAAAAAACAGGAAAGAACGAAGGATTTGGTAAAGTACTTGGGCTGGGGTCAAAGCGTCTGTGTGAAAAATATGGCCACCCCGATCTCGCTATGGTCGCCAAAGGGCAGGAATTTGCCGGTTATGATAGTCGTGCCATGCAAGGTATGGGGCTCGGATATGCCACCAGTAATCGTGGCGCTTGTCATCTTCGTCATGACACCTTTGAGCAGGATATGTCGGATCCGGGTACAACGGGTAAAGCCGAAGCAGTGAAAACTTCCCAGGATTTTGTGTCAATGGTAGATTCTTCCGGGTTGTGTCTGTTTACCACCGCCGTCTGGGGATATGAGCATTTTGCCCGTATGATAAGCGCAACTTGCTCTACGGAGTGGGATGAAGAGCGACTACGTCAGACCGGTGAGCGTATCTGGAACCTCGAAAGGCTGTTTAACAATGCCGCCGGACTTACTTCTGCCAATGATACCTTGCCGCCACGTATGTTGAATGATCCTGTACCCAGTGGTTTCGCCAAAGGTGGTGTGGCCGAGTTAAATGTTTTGATGCCGCAGTATTATCAATTGCGAGGCTGGGATAACGGGGTGCCTACCGTATCCAAGCTGACGGAACTGGGGTTGGAAGGCGTATAGACTTTTCGGTGTTAATTAAAAATTGAATCCGACCATCCTGGCGTTGGAAACTCGCGCTTGAATAGCAGCTGGCAGTTCGCGACAGATTCCGGGAACTGCCTTTACGCTGATCCATAAAATAATTCGTTAATCGAGAACCCGGGCCTGCCCCTCTCCCCTTGGATCGGATGCTGCGCTGATCACGCCGTCGGTTTTGTTAATCAGTACCGCTTGCATATTTCCCCAGGTTCTACCCCGGGCATGTAATTTATGGCCCTTCAGGTGTAATTTAACAATTTGCTTTGGTGTCAGCGCATCTGGTTCGTATTGAATTCTGTCGGGCAAATACTGGTGATGAATCCGCTTCTTACTGACGATTTCCTCGGCCCCTGCGCCTTGTTCGAAAGCCAATGCGCCCAATAACACCATGGAGATAATTCGACTTCCACCCGGGGTCCCCAGGACCGCAATTCGATCGTCTGTTTCAAGAAAGGTCGGGCTCATACTGGATAACATTCTTTTGTTGGGGGCAATGGCGTTGGCCTCGGCGCCCACTAGCCCATAGACATTTGGTTCACCGGGTTTGGCTGAAAAATCGTCCATTTCATCATTTTGTAATACGCCTGTTCCGGCAGCAACAAATCCTGATCCAAATGGATAGTTGATGGACAGCGTCGCGGCAACACGGTTGCCATCAGAGTCGACTACGGAAAAATGTGTGGTATCGACGCCTTTACTCTGGTCGCCGGAGGCCGGTGGCAGGTCGCTACTGAGAGTGGCCTTATTGAGTGCAATAGATTGTCTTAACTCGTCCCCATGTTCTGTGCTGAGTAATCTGTCCATGGGCACATCAATAAAATCATTATCACCCATAAATTTCGCACGATCGCGATAAGCTCGCCGCATCGCTTCTACCACCAGGTGAGTAGCCGACAGGTCATCTATTTGTGCCAGGTCGTATCCGGAAAGAATATTGAGTGCAGTAGCCATCACCAGGCCCCCTGACGAGGGCAGGGTAGCGGATACCAGTTTCATCCCCCGATATTCGGCACTAACGGGCAATCGTAATTTGACCCGGTAATTGGATAAATCCTCAAGGGTCCAGATGCCGCCCTCCTGGCGATTACCATTCACCAGCATTTGCGCGATCTCACCCTGATAAAAACCTTTCTGGCCCCGATCCGCGATAGCACGCAAGGTGCGGCCGAGGTCTTTCTGGATCAGCTTCCAGCCCACTTGTGGCACTTCGCCATGATCGAGAAATATGGCAGCAGCGGCGGCGGACGCCTTGATTACATCGTGACGAAATTCGGCTAGTCTCCGATAGTGTGCCCCCACAGCAAATCCCTGTTCGGCATACTCGATCGCCGGGGCAAGGCTTATTGATAGCGGTAGTACCCCGCGGTGTCGGGCTAACCAGTAGATGGCAGCGGGTTCTCCTGGAATACCGGCGGCCAGGGGGCCATTTACTGATCGTCCCGAGACAACTTCCCCCGCTGAATCGAGATACATATCCCGGCTGGCGCCTCCTGGTGCCCGCTCGCGTCCGTCCAGCATCATATCCGTATCTGTAGCGGCGCTGTGTAACAACCAGAATCCTCCACCTCCCAGTCCAGAGCCGGTGGGTTCCACCACTGCGAGAGCAGCGGTAATAGCTACCGCAGCGTCAAACGCATTGCCACCCTGCTCAAGAATACGAACCCCGGCTTCTGTTGCTAGAGGGTGGGCTGTGGCTATTCCGGCAGCAGCGTTGACCCGGGAAATACATAGCAGTAAAACAAAAATGGCAAAAACTCTGGTGTATCTGATCATCTTACTCGGCCTGAGAAGGTGGTATTGGTGCATTCATAAAGGTTTTTCGGTAGTATTTCAGCTCTTCAATGGATTCCTGAATATCATCCAGTGCCCGATGGGTATTTTGTTTTCTGAATCCCTGGAGCAAATCGGGCCGCCAGCGCACCATTAACTCCTTGATCGAACTGACATCAAGGTTGCGGTAATGCAGGTATTTTTCCAGAGTCGGCATATATCGGGCAAGGAATCGGCGATCCTGGCAGATAGAATTTCCGCATAACGGAGAGTGATTTCCCGGCACATATTGACGGATAAATTTCAGGGTTTGTTTTTCCGCTTCCCCGGTATCTACCTTTGATGCCTTGATTCGATTGACCAGTCCACTCTCAGTATGGGTTCGCGTATTCCATTCATCCATGGTTGCAAGCCTTTGCAGTGATTGCTTGATGGCGAATACCGGGCCTTCGGCGATCTGGTTCAACTGGGCATCGGTAATAATAGTGGCGATTTCAATGATTACGTCGTTCTCCGGCGATAATCCGGTCATTTCAAGGTCTATCCAGATCAGGTTATGTGAGTGCATATCTATTTAATTTTATGTTCAGGCCGTATATTTTCAAACAGTATATTTTCAAGCGTACAGTTAGAGACCAGGGGTTTTCGTGATCAGAATCATTCTGATTGCGGTCGATACCATCAGGTGGCGGAACAGGCTGCCGCCAGTTTGATAGCATCACGAATAAATAATACGGCTATTATCGCAGCTTCGATAATTCCAGTCCTGACAATTGAAGTACTGATGCAAGTAATGCGATCGCAGCCGTTTCGGTTCGCAAAACAAATTGGCTCGCACGCAAAGCTTTTGCCCGGGGATTCTCTCTCAGCAGGGCAAGTTCGGATTTGCTGAATCCTCCCTCAGGCCCAACCATTACTATAATTCGTTTAACAGATGGAATTATGCCCTGTGCAATTTGATAAAGCGACTCACCATCAGGATCACCATAATACAAACCTGTATTTTCATCCAATTCATCCAGTAACCGGAGTGGTGTAAGCGCCGGTTTAATCTTCGGAATATATACCCTTCTGGATTGCTTGCAGGCATTTTGTATCACCCGTTGCCAGCGCCCAGTCATTCTCGCCTGAAATTGAACCGCACTGAATTCACAGTCCAGCGGTATAAAAGCAGCCATGCCAAGCTGGGTTCCCATATCAATCAGGGTGCTCAGTCTTTCTCCTTTGGGCAGAGCGCTGGCCAGTTCGAATGCAATCCGATCGGGAGATTGGTGACGGGTATGGCTGATTGATACTCTTATCGAGGCGGGTCTATAGCCAATGGACACTATCACCCCTTCAGCCAGTAAACCTTTGCCGTTTGTAATCTGAATCGGGTCTCCTACCCGAAGTCTTCGTGATTTGATTGCATGGACCGCTTCCCTTTCCTCAATGTCGATCAGGGTTTGTTGTTGTTCAAATGCAGGCGAGAAAAACAGGCCGGGAAGCTTGTCCGAATGACTATGCAACGGTTTCATCGTACTGGGGGGTAAATATCGAATCGTACCAGTTTGCCGCTGGTTTCACCGCTTTTTCCCGGAGCCAGGGGCTCCGCATAATGTGGTCTCTTGACCACAACCCTGCTCGTTACGCGGTTGCGAGCCAGCTCAATCAGTGCTGGTTGGTCAGTCGATCCGGGTATCAACTTTTGCAAAAGTCGCAGTGCTTTTTTGGGCGCTGCAGATCCGGCTTTAGGGGGGTACATAGGGTCGAGGTAGATCACATCAACGGCATCATTCATTTGCTCCAGAAATTGAATGCAATTGCCTGATTGAAGGGTCAGGTTTTGATGTATTGACGATTCATTACAGCGTCCATAAGCGTCTTCAAGCAGAGTGAACATGATCGGGTTTTGTTCTACCGCGATAACATTTATCCCGTGTACTGCAATATGTGCGGCGTCCACACCAAAGCCAGCGGTACCGTCAATCAGGTTTCTGGTTTTATAGCCAACGGCACGCATCAAGGGATCAATTCCGCGATTTATCCGCCTTGGCAGTAATTCCGCGACGACCGGTAGTGCCCGGTTTTTGGCCAGTTCCGCGAGCCCTAATCGGTCGTTGTTATCGAAACACAGTACTAACGATCCCCAGGGAAATATTCCTCGACCGATTTCATCTGGTAGCAGTAAATGACAGCCGAGATTGTTGGCCAGATGCCGACAACGCTGTTCACGCTGAGGATCTAGCAAAACTGGAATCAGGGGAGGCAGCATTGGTGCGGCTTGCTCTACTTATTTATCTTGAGGCCGTTATAATAGCCTTTCAGACATCATTAAATCGAGGTTAATTCATGGGTTTTTTATCCGGCAAGCGCGCGTTGATCGCTGGTATTGCAAGTAATCGTTCCATTGCATGGGGAATCGCCAAAGCAATGCATCGTGAAGGTGCTGAACTGGCGTTTAGTTACCCGAATGAGAGGATGAAACCCAGGGTTGAAAAACTTGCGGCTGAACTTGGTTCGGACATCGTACTGCCTTGTGATGTCGCCAGCGACATCGAAATTCAGCAGCTTTTTAACGATCTGGGTAAGCGGTGGGACGGACTCGATATTATGGTGCATTCCATTGCCTTTGCCCCGGGTACTGAATTAGAGGGGTTGTATCTTGATGCAGTAACCAGGGAGGGATTTAATGTTGCCCATGAAATTAGTTCCTATAGCTTTGCCGCTATGGGACGTGCAGCAGCACCGCTGATGCAGGGCCGCAACGGCGCTTTGCTGACATTGACCTATATTGGATCTATTCGTTCGATGCCCGGTTATAACGTAATGGGTCTGGCCAAGGCCAGCCTGGAAGCAAATGTTCGCTATATGGCCCAATCCCTGGGTGGCAAAGGAATCAGGGTCAACGGGATTTCAGCGGGTCCGATTCGAACCCTGGCAGCAGCAGGCATTAAAAACTTTAAAAAAATGCTGGGGCATTTTGAGAACGTGGCACCCCTTGGCAGGGCGGTTACCATTGATGAAGTCGGTAATACTGCGGCATTCCTCTGCTCCGATCTTTCTTCGGGTATCACCGGGGAAATTACCTATGTTGACGGCGGGTTCAACACCGTTGGCATCAGCGATTATTTCGTCAATGACGAAGAGTCAAAAGAATGATTTTCAGGATTTAAAGTTATGAAAGTCTCGAGCAATTTTGATGGCGGTAATATTCGTGTTGTCGGGTGTGAGGAGGCCACCAATATCCGATTGGAAATCAAGCCCGACCACAAGGCAAAGTTTTTTCAGTGGTTCTATTTTCGCTTGACCGGAGCGATTCACAAGCAGTGCCTGATACGAATTATTAATGCTGGTGAGGCGAGTTATACCAGGGGGTGGGAGGGATACCGTGTGGTTGCATCCTATGATCGGGAGTATTGGTTTCGGGTTGATACCTATTATGAAGATGGTGAACTCTGTATTCAGCATCAACCAGGATACGATTCGGTTTATTACGCTTATTTCGCGCCATATTCGATGGAAAAACATGCCAGTCTGGTTTCCGTTGCACAAACTTCCCCCAGGTCTGGGCTGATCAACCTGGGCTCAACCCTGGATGGACAGGATATTGACTTGCTACAGATTGGCGATGCCATAGAGGGTAAAAAAGTTTGCTGGGTAATTGGTCGACAGCATCCCGGGGAAACCATGGCGGAATGGTGGATGGAAGGCTTTGTCAGCCGTTTGCTTGATTCCACGGATGCGGTATCGAGAGAACTGCTCAACAGAGCGGTTTTTTATGTGGTTCCCAATATGAATCCGGACGGCAGTCGCCGCGGGCACCTGAGGACCAATGCGGCTGGTGCAAACCTGAATCGACAATGGAATGAACCCACCATGGAATCCAGTCCGGAAGTTTTTCTGGTAAGGCAAAAAATGGGTCAGACAGGTGTAGATTTTTGCCTCGATGTACACGGTGACGAGGCATTGCCCTATAACTTTATCGCTTCATCGGAAGGTATCCCCTCGTGGAATAAGGATCGTGAGGCAGTGCTGGTTCAGTACAAGGAAGAGTTAGTCAAAATCAACCCGGATTTTCAAATGGAACATGGCTATCCGCGCGCATCTGCGGGCAAGGGGAATCTGGCAATGTGTACAAATTATGTGGCTGAAACATTTTCCTGCCTGGCGATGACACTGGAAATGCCGTTCAAGGATACTATTGACAGCCCCAATGTGATGCAGGGCTGGTCACCCGAGCGGGCGGAGCATCTCGGAGCATCGAATGTCGAAGCGATATATCGGGTGCTGGAGTTATTGTAGAACAGTGACATCGTAATTTCTTGCTGATATTCCGCCTCGCTCCTGCGCTTGCTGCGCTCGCGAGATACCGGTACAGCACTGATAGAACTATAGACTAGTGATGGTTCAACCTTTACTGATATTTCGCCTCGCTCTTGCGCTTCCTGCGCTCGCGAGATACCGCTACTGGACTGATAAAACTATAGACTAGTGATAGTTCAACCTTTACTGATATTCCGCCTCGCTCTTGCGCTCGCGAGATACCGGCCATCCTGGCCATAAAAAAGGGCAATGGCATTTGCCACTGCCCTTTTGAGTCGTAGTACCCGAAATCAGGCTGCTTTTTCAGCCTTATGGGCCAGTACGTTGTCTGATCCATTAATCGCAATGGAACGGGGTTTCATCGCTTCGGGTACTTCTTTCACCAAATTTAACTTGAGCAATCCATTACGCAATTCTGCGCTGGTAATCTCGATATGGTCTGCCAGATTGAACTTGCGTTCAAATGACCGGGTGGCGATACCCTGATGCAGAAATTTTTGATCTCCATCCTGGCCTTGCTGTTTGCCACGGATAGTCAACACACCGCTTTCCACCTGGATATCCAGCTCGCTGTCTTCAAAACCGGCAACAGCCACGGTAATAGCGTATCGATCATCACCAACCACTTCGATATTGTAGGGTGGGTAACCGGTAGAGGTTGATTTTTCGGCACCAAGTGCAGCGTTAAGGATTGAGCCAAAGCGGTCAAAGCCAATGCTGCTGCGGTATAGAGGGGTTAAGTCAATTGTATTCATAGCATATTCTCCTGAGAAGCAATATAGTGTTAAAAAAATAAAGTAACGAAAAGGATCTGCTTGAGACTCCCTTTCGCTACAAAATATATGGAGATAGGGTTTTGAATATCAAGCCCTTAAGGGCCCTATGCGAGGTCTGTATCGGAACTTTTATTTGCTTGCGGAGCCGCCCAGGCAGGGTGGTGATTTCGCTGACTGTCCTCCAGTTTGAAACCATTCATCCGGGGTTTTTGTGTGTAATGCCAAAGCATGAATGGAACCAGCGAGTTCTTCCGCCAATAACTGGTTGATCATACGATGCCTGGCCACCAGCATCTTTCCATTGAACTGATCTGAAACTACGGTCACCCGGAAATGGGATTCTGACCCCGGGGGAACATTGTGCATATGGCTCTCATTAGCCACTTCAAGATGTACCGGATTCAGGCATTCAAGCCTTGACTGTATGGAAGTCTGGGTGCTCATAAAGGCTAATTTAAGGCGTTCGTATAAGACAATCATTATACCATTGTAGCTTCGAATGGCAAAACCAGATCCGGGTTTGAATTGAATACAAAGCATAAGAAACGGTTTGCAGCTAACCATAATAAAG
>CAYOGN010000152.1:0-34507 GCA_964403545.1 uncultured Gammaproteobacteria bacterium | reverse complement strand
CACATACCGTGTGGCGCAACAGTGCCTGGGCTACCACAATTTTATTTTTTCTTGTGGCTGGATTGCTAATCCTTCGACATCAACTCAGGCTGGTACTGATTAGATTGAGCTATCAGGTTAAGGATATTACCAGTGATCGATATTTTCTGACCATAAAAGCTTTGCTGATCACAGTGCTATTGGCAGTACCCTGGGCCTTGTTGGTGGTTGGTATCGAAATGCTTCTTTCTTCTGCTGCCCAGCTAAATATGGAAACCGTTATCGGGCGGGTATTACGGTCTCTTGGAATTTACCTGTTTGCATTGGGGTTTGTACGATATTTATTTACCGAAAAAGGCCTCGCTGAATCTCATTTCAACTGGGACAACAGTACGATTTCAGTTCTGCGGAAAAATCTCCCCTGGTGGATTCCATTAACCACGATTGGATTTGTCGCAATCGCAACTACTCTTTTGCGGTGGCCCGGTGCTACCGACTATCGGGACACCGCAGGGCTGATTTTTTTCGTTGCCTCAATGCTGGGACTTGCCGTATTTAGCTGGCGAATATCCCGCCCATGGGGCAAGAATAAATCAGATCACAACAATCCTGATTCGTACCGGTTCTATCGCACCTTTGCGGCGAGTGTAGCCGTGGTATTTTTATCTCTGACAATCACGCCTTTAGTGGGGTTTCTATACTCGTCAATATTCTTTGCCTTCCTGCTGGTTGATTTATTGCTGGTGAGCCTGGCGGGTTATCTGGCCTACAATCTTGCCATTCGCTGGTTAAAAATTGCCGAAAAGAAGCTGGCCAAACAGCGAATGGCAGATAAGCGTGAACTGGAACGGAAGCAAAGAAATATTGCTGATGCGGCGGAGGCTGAAGGTAAAGCAGTACCGCTGGCAATCGTTGATAGTGATGGCGAATTTGATTTGCGGGGGATCAATCTACAAACGGTAAGAGTATTCAGGGCATTGACGGTGGTACTGGTTGGATTCGGCATTTCCTGGGTGTTGCGTGACTTCTTTCCTGTCTATCATTTACTGGACAGCGTAGTTCTTTGGCAGAAAAGTGTCGGTGTCGCCACCAGTGAGGTGCTGGTACCAATCTCTCTGGCAGATGGACTGATGGCGGTTTTGGTTGTCGCTCTCACCGTGGTGACCGCCCGCAACCTGCCTGGGTTGCTGGAGATCAGTATATTGATGCCGATGAAAGTCCATTCGGGCAATCGCTATGCCATTTCGAGTATCGTTCGTTATTTGATCTACGGCGGCGGTACAATTACTGCGGCGGTTTATCTCGGATTAGGCTGGGAGGATATTCAGTGGTTGGTAGCCGCCATGGGTATTGGTCTTGGCTTTGGTTTGAAGGAAATTTTCGCCAATTTTATTTCCGTGTTGATCATTCTGTTTGAGCGTCCGGTCCGGCCTGGTGATGTAGTAACCATTGATGGCGTAAGTGGGTCGGTATCAAGAATCCGTATACGGGCGACGACATTAGTGGATTGGGATAACCGTGAACTCATCGTGCCAAATCAAAAACTGATTACTGAGTCGTTGATAAACTGGACACTCTCAGAACAGGTGACCCGGGTTACCTTTATGGTTGGTATTGCCTATGGTTCTGATGTGGAGAACGCGCATCGGGTAATGACAGAGGCGGTAAAACAGTCACCACTAGTGCTGGCTGAGCCGGCGCCCACGGTATTTTTTACCGGTTTCGGTGAAAGCTCTCTTGATTTTCAGGTGCGGGTTTTCGTTCAAGACCTGTCAAACAGAATGGTTCTGACCCACGACCTGCATATGAGCCTTGAGAAGGCATTGCGGGAAAATGGTATTGAGATTCCTTACCCGCAAAGAGACTTGCATTTACGTTCAGTAAGTGAAGGTGTACAGCTTCCGGAGGTAAATTCCTGACGATCCATTGTCCCTCAATCGATGTCCATAAAGGATACAATTTCCTGCTCAACAAGGGAGTAAAAAGGATTCCAGCGTAAGCGCAGCATATCACTCGGGGTAACACGCAATACGCCGCGTTCGCCTCGAAGTGCGAGATTACCCAGAGATAATTGAGGTTCAGTTGAATCGGCTCTGCTGCCATACAGAACATCTTCCTCACTGAACGGAAGGG
Source organism: uncultured Gammaproteobacteria bacterium (assembly GCA_964403545.1). Classification (GTDB taxonomy): domain Bacteria; phylum Pseudomonadota; class Gammaproteobacteria; order Arenicellales; family Poriferihabitantaceae; genus VYFG01. The sequence continues at coordinate 32,395 of CAYOGN010000152.1, read as the reverse complement.
CGACATGGGACAGGGAGTAGATGCCCTTTGGCCAGCTTAGTCCGGTTTCCAGAACCTCCGGTTCAGTGCTGCCTTCGGTCTTTCGAAGAATATGAATTGCGTTGCTATCTTCGTTGCGGTTAGTGACAATCGAAAGCGTAAATGGGAGTGAATTCTGAGTGAGTAAGGGGCTAAAAGTCTGCTTTGGATCCTCCCGCAGTACCAACTCGATATCTGTCTGTCGATTAATATCAAACAAAATCAGCTTATGACTGGCAGGTGACAGTTTTGTCAACAGACCCTGAACCAATGCCCGGGAAGAAACGGTTGCATCGGTGCTGGATTGAAATGTCAGCATGGGGGGTAAATTATCAAGATCTCCGATTTTGCTGTGGGTTTCCAGTAGTCTGGCGATTTCAACGGTTAGGCGGTAGACCTGATCGCCGGCGTTCACGGCGAATGAATTGTATTTATAGGGGTCGTATTCCAGCTTGATATCCGTCCATTCCAGTTTATCGAGCCCTAACAGAGCCCCCAGTCGAGCCTGCCAGACTGCGAAAGAGGCCAGAGAGGTGACCCCAATGGCAGGTGAAATCAACACGATACCTTTTGCTTGTGGTCGTTTGCGGTCACTCAAAGCTTTAAGCGCATATTGCACAGCAAGAGCCCCGCCAGCAGAATAACCAACGATATAAATAGGTTGATTGCCTATTTTTTCATCCAGATGATCCATCGCAAGTTCTACCGCACGGGCCATATCCTCCCAGCGCAGGTTTGTCAGGCCCGAGGGTGCGGTGCCATGGCCGGGAAAACGTAGTCCCAGTACCCAGGCATTTTTTTTATTCAGGTGTTGGCCGACTTCCCGCAGGCTATAGGGCGAATCGGACATCCCGTGCAATAGTAGTACGCCTGCCTTTGGAGTTTGCGCGGGCAGTTCGAATGTCCGGTTCCAGTTGCGCGGCCATTTTGCCGGATCGCTCAGGCTGCCGCGACTATAACGATTGATTTGATTGATTCTGTTAACCGGAACACGATCAACTATCAGACGATCCAGTTGATCGAATACCTGCTTTTCCACAGACAGATACTCTGCAAAATCTGGAGCATTGCTATGGGTAGTAAATTCCGCATCCAGCTCAACTTTATGCCAGATAGAAAGATCTGCCTGGCTTTCCATATAAAAAATAAAAAGGGTGAGCAGAGATATAAAACCACCGATGACGCACCAAGCCAGCGCTTTGCTGATGGAGAATACAGCGCTATGGAAGATTCGACGTTTCGGCAAAATTTGATTGAGTCAGAAAATCGCTGGGTAAAACTAGCCTGGCTCCGCGGTCTGATAACGGTCGGCAGCAGTCCAGATCCTGACCCTGACCTCATATCCATCAGGGACATAAACAACAATGGGGATACGGCTGTTATAGCGAATCAATATCGGTGCAGTGGTGACAAATTGCTTCACTTTGGTGCCCCCGTCGGGTGCAGCCATTAGAGTACTGATCGAAGCAGAGGCCTCTTTTACTTCGTAATAGGTAAATCCCCAGCCTTTCAGGGGCCGGGATTCTATACTGCTACCCAGACGAACCTGGTTGACGCCGTCGGTCTCCATTTCCTTGCCCACCAGAAGTTCTACTCTATAGCTCTGTTCCTGGTCGCGTTCCTTATCCGGAAGTGCAATAACAAACCGTTCCATGCCTTGCTCAGCTTCCGGAAAAGCCTTTAACCGGGGATGCTCCGCTGCGGTAAGTTGAGTGCTGGAAAACAATAGACTGATGATCAGCCAGTGGGGCAATTGACGTAAAGTATTCATTTGAATTCTGTATTAGTAAAATTCTGTTTTAGCGCCATCTGTTTTTGTAAATTCTGTTTCAGTACATGCTATACATTTTAGTATAAAGCTTTATGCTACTCATTTTGCAAGTTATCGGTTAAAACTCAGAAAAGAACGAGGCCAACCAGTGCGAAGAGGGTCTAACCTCCGGATACGGTGTGGTTGGTTATTATGAAAAAAATCAAAATGTTGAAAAAAAGAACAATGTCAATGGCCAGGAAAATCCGGGTTTTAAGGTGTTTGTTAACAACGCTATTCTTTCTGGCCGCTGGATTAGTAACCATTGACAGCAGTGCTGATCAACACGAAGAGACTACAGATCAGAAAAATGCCGTAACGGAGGTAATGATTGAAACCGTCAAATATATTACTCTGCGCAATCACACGGGTAATACGAAACCCGATGACAAGTATGGCGATGAACGTAGCACCGTTCGTACCGGAGAGTGCGAGCTATCCTATACACCCTTTGGATTGCTCCAATCCTTGTCTGAAAATGGGCTGGTTTATATACCCGAAAATAAAATCAAACTCAAAGCCGTAATTGAAATCGCTCCGGCAACTTTTTGGCATGGCATAGCATCCACTGGGCAAGGGCAGCGACCGACCCTGTATCTGCATGGATACAACACCAGCTTCGTCAAGAGCTGCGAACAGGCATCACTGTTCCAGACAAATCTGAATCTGGGAAAACAACTGATATTGTTTAGCTGGCCTTCGGATGGTGCATTACTGAATTATTCTCGTGATGAGTCTGATTTGTTCTGGAGTGTTGCTCCCCTGGAGGCCACTTTAAATCGAATGATTGAGCAATTCGGTTCAGGGGGTTTTGATGTGGTTGCGCACAGCCTGGGTGCACGTGGCCTGTTTCTGGCATTGGTTCAACTCGCTCATCAGCATCACGAAAAAGTGCCATTACTCAACCAACTGGTTTTCACTGCACCCGATATTGATGTGGGTATTTTTCAGCAGCACCTGCCTGCTATTTTACCGCTGGCGCGAAATATTACCGTCTATGTGTCGAACAATGACAGGCCGCTGGCTCTTTCCCGCGAAGTCCATGGCTATCCCCGGCTTGGAGAATCGGGGTCACATCTGAACATGTTGAAGGGCATTCAAATTATCGATATTTCAGATGTCGGGGTACGTTCCTTTTCAGGCCATCTTTATCATTTGTATCACGAAAGCGTAGCCAATGATCTCAACCAGCTTTTGAATCTGGAAGTACTGGCGGATCAACGAAATGGACTGACACAGACTGCGAAAAACCGCTGGCGCCTTCTGGTGCCTTAATTCGGTCAGCAGTTACAGGGTTGCAAAACGGTTAATGCGAAGCTCTTAAATGTAAGTAGATTTGTTCAGTATGCCGGCAATCCGTAAAGCCCGGGATCAAACTGGTTCAGGCTGGATAAAATTTGCTCTGCTCCCTGATACCGGTTTTTGTCCATATTGGGGTCAGGTACCACGATTACCCGCATGCCGGCCGCGATGCCTGCGGCAAGGCCGGAGGGTGCGTCTTCGAAAACCAATGTATGAGCCGGATCCGCCCCCAGTTTTTTCGCAGCGACATTAAATATGTCCGGCGAAGGTTTTGCCTGACTGACCTCAGGGTGATCGCCACTTACAACCATATCAAACAGGTCAAACCAGTCGCCGTGAAGAGTTTTTTTTATTTCAAACAGTTCAAATGACGAACTGGTCGCCACTGCTATTGGTATATTATGTTGATGCAGGTGTTTGACCAGGGGCCGGGCACCGGGCATTTCCTTGCTTCCGGCAAACCGCTTACGTAACAGATTGTTCCGCTCTTCAAGGTATTGTTCTGCCGCAATCGGTAATTCCAATGCCTCCACCAGGTAGCGCGCAGAATCAATTGCTGCCCGGCCGAGCATATTTGCTTTAATGGACCAGTCAAAGGTTTTTCCGAAGCGGCTTACGATCTGCTGTGTGACTTCGGTGTAAATAATTTCGGTATCGAGAAGCAATCCATCTACATCAAACAGGGCGTATTCGACCGGAGTTTTTACGGTCATACATTTTTCTCCGCTGACATGCGATCCAGTTGGTAACCCCGAAATAGCTTTCGGTAGGTGACCATGGCCAGCATGTAGATAGCGATAGCCACGATCATTGTCAACTTAAAGCCAAAATAAACCGAAAAAATTGCACAGAAAATTCCACCCACAACAGTGAAAAGGCCATTGAACGCCCAGGCCCAGGCCACGGTTCCTTCCGGTTTATGCTGTACCGCCAGAATTCCCAGGGGAAAGGGCATGCCAAGAAAGAAAGCCAGCGGGAAAATCATCAGTACAGATATGAACATCCTTGCCGCAACGGGGTGTTGAAGGAAATGGTCAAACAAAACCTGCTGGTAGAATAATAGAAGCAAAGTGGAAATCGCTACCCCGATAAATGGAATCCACCATCGTTTCTTCTCAAGTAACTGAAGTTTCTCTGACATCAGGCTACCGACGCCCGCGGCAAATAAAAAGGTAAATACTACCGTCGTATAAGCATACAACGGGAACCCTATCAGCTTCATAAATATCTGAATAAATACCAGCTGTAGAATGATATAGCCTGAGCCCAGGCAGGAAAAGTACAACAGTAAACTTCCTTTACCCTGCCAGTTTGCCTTGCCCGCTTTTGAAAATAGCAGTGGAACACAACTAAAAATAAAGGCAAAAACCAGGGCAGCACCCGCAGTAACAAACAGGTGAATGACGTCAATGGGAAAACCCGTTGACCGTTGTGAATTGAGTAAGCCGGAAATTGAAGTGTTGACAAAAACATCCGCCTGTTCCGCCGGTAGTTGATCAAGGCTTTTGCGCAGAGAATTGAAAAAAGGCTGGTCGTCGGTAGGGGGTATTACACGATAGGGTATTCTGGCAGCCAGGTCACTGGGAAAATCAGGTTCAAAAAATGCGTTGCTGAGAAAGGATTTTTCAGGCTCCATCGGGTCGACTACCAGGTCAAAACTACCCATAAAATCAGCGGTTTTCTCGACTTCCTCAGGTGTCCAGGGTGATTTTTTGATCAGCAATGTGGGCAAATTATCCTGCTGGCCCGATGCTTCAAATACAATCACATGGTCGCGAAAATTCCCGTAGCCCAAATCTGACCAGGCCTGTGCTGCAATGGCCACCATTTTTGGGTAAATGTGATGGTTGATATGCAGGATGCCGTCGTCAGTGAGATGGCTGAAAAACTCCTTGTAGGCTTCCACCGTCTGCAGATAGGCCGACTGCATGGCACCACTTCCAGCGGCAATACTGGAACTGGTGTGGTTACTGTTGATCTGAATGATGTCGTATTGCTTGTCGCTGGAGCGAAGAAAGCTTCGACCTTCCCCGGCCTGAATATTGGTTCGCGGATCGTGCATGATGCCGCCGATATAGTCGTTATAGGTAGTTTTACCCAATTCAACCACCTTGCCAACCAGCTCTATTCCGTCAACATGACCCGCATTGAACGTCAGGGCTGCTTTGGTTTCCTGGCCTCCTGCACTGCCGATAATCAATACCTGGGCATCGCTGTCTGCTTTCAGGTAATGTGAAATCGCAAGATATCTGTCCCAGAAATGTCGCCGCGCATTCCCTGGCAGACCGGCGCGAATGGATTCATAGTCACCATCAAACCGATAGAAGTAGCTGGTCTGGGTGCCACCATCGTATGCAATCCACTTGAAGGTGTAATCGCGTCCAACCGATTCGCCAAATTTTTCATAATCAATTATGTCGACCTTGGAAATCGGATCCCACCAGGTCCCCTCTGACACACTCTGAAGGGTGCGAAACGAGCGTTTGTCCATATGGGGATCAAATGTCTTGATATGATCCCAGCTGAATGGTATCGCTACGACCAATAACGCAGCAACCAGCGTTACCCGGCTCCAGAACTTGGAGTTTGAGAAAAAGGCCGATGACAACAGACTGAATCCTGCAACAACCCACAGCACCCCTACGGTACCCAGCTTGGGGAGCAGAGGAATCAATAATAAACAACCAAGGGCAGCGCCCACCAGGTCAAAGAAATACAGTCGTCGAATCTGGCTCGCATAGTGGGAAAACACCAGTGACAGGGAAAATCCGGCGAGAAAGAACGGAACACAAATAACCAGGTATATGAGGAGAAAATTTCGCGCAGTTTGTCTGGCCAGTTCACTGGTTAACTGCTGGTAGTCAAAAGGCAGCCGATTGAGCGCCGGTAGAACCATGAGCGCTGCAATGGCCATCAGAAATGTGGCAATAGACAACCAGCGCCAGGTTTTTTCATTGGCCTTCACCGGCCAGATGGACAGAAACACACCAGCGAGGCCAAATGAAAATACCGCCAGGGTAATGATCATATAGGCCATATTGGGATACCACAGAACGTCAAATACCCGAATTAATACCAGTTCGAGCAATAAAGAGGCCAGTGCAATGCTGAAAACGCCGAAAGCTTTCTTGTTCATAAAATAAAGGAATGGGTTAACCTGGTTGATTCCAACGGGCGATGCCGTGGAAAAGGCGGTATTCTAGCCGATTTGTCTTTCCGAATCTGCTTCATAGAACGACATTTAAACCAGTACCTGACCCCTCGGAATTCCTGGTTGTATTTCCATTTCTGGCGATACAACTGAATTACTGGTTGAAAAGTTGATTTTCCGAAAATTGCCCACATTTGTTGGTGATGGGTCCTATGTTAATTCAGGATGCTCGATTCTCTGAAAAATGATAAAATCGCCGTAAATGTGGATCACAACTGTCTGACCATCAGTTACGGTTGTTGCGATTCTCTAATCCGTTTGATATCAGGAAATATGATATGCCAGTTACCCTCACAGAATCAGCCGCCAGGCGAGTCAAGTCTCACCTTGAAACCCAGCAGGGCATTGCAGGACTAAAACTTAGTGTGAAAAATGCGGGTTGTTCAGGGCTCGCCTATATTCTTGATTATGCTGAGAAAGTCGCCGATGGTGACCAGGTATTTGAAAGCAATGGGATTAAGGTCATGGTCAGTGAGGATCACATGCAATACCTGGATGGTACCCAGATTGATTACGTCGAAGACGGACTATCGGCAGCATTTCATTTCAACAACCCGAAAGTTACTGAACAGTGCGGTTGCGGTGAGAGTTTTACCGTCAACTAGATTTTCCCGGCCGGCCAGATAGCCCCGTTAAAATACAGAACTTTGCTTTAAAGCCACTGTTAATCCTCGAGGTTCTCTCCGCGTATTGGAGATTCAGATCAGGATTGAACTTTTTCTGTAAGATGGATTCTTCGGGTTCTAAATCCGGAATCAGAAGCTCGTCACAATGAACTCTGTCACCGTTACTATACCTCAGTCTGCCAAAAGTGGAACTGAAAAATCACCCCCGGGTTTGAATCCTTCCATTGCGATTTCGACCATGGGTTGCAAGGTCAACGTTTTTGAATCTGAACTGGTGATGCAAAAACTCGAAGCCAGAAAATATTCCCGGGTAGCGCAGGTTGAGCACGCAGATGTGTATTTGATCAATACCTGTACCGTGACCGCAGAGGCTGATCGGCAGGCGCGGCAACAGGTACGCCGGGCAATTCGATGCAATCCGGACGCGTGGGTAATTGTGACCGGCTGTTATGCCCAAATTGACCCTCAGGCATGCGCAGATATTCCTGGCGTAGACCTGGTGGTGGGTAACAGCCGCAAACTGGATATTCCGGCATTGCTGGAGCCTCTTTATAGCGGCCAACTTCCCCCGGTAATGGTGAACGATATTGATCGAGAGATCAGTTTACCCGATCAACTGGTGAGCGGTTTCGATGGTAGAACCCGCGCCTTTGTGCAGATTCAACAGGGTTGTGATCAGGGATGCACATTTTGCATCATTCACACCGCACGAGGGCCGAATCGCTCTTTTTCCCCTATCCTGATCAAGCGCCAGGTTGAGCGCCTGGTGATTAATGGTTATCGGGAAATTGTAATTTGCGGTGTCGATATTGGTTCTTATGGCAGCGATTTCGAAAAAGAATTTGATCTGTCGGACCTGCTGGCGGAGCTTGATTGTTTGCAAGGTGATTTTCGCCTGCGCTTGAGTTCCATGGATCCCGCCCATATCAGCGACCGTTTTATTCGACTGATGAGCGTGAGCAACAGGATTTGCCCCCAGCTACACCTCTCTATGCAAAGTGGCTGCACCCTGATTCTCAAACGAATGAAACGCCGGGCAACAAAAGAATTGCTTTATGACCGAATTCGGGCCTTGCGTGAAGCACTGCCTGAACTGGTGTTGAGTGCTGATATACTGGCCGGATTTCCCACTGAAACTGAGCAACAGTTCGCCGAAACCATGCAAGCCTTGATAGATCTGGAAATTTGTTTTCCTCATGTGTTTAGCTATTCTTCGCGCCCGGGCACTCCTGCGGCAAAGATTCCGCGGCAAGTACCTGTTGCGGAACGAAAGTCCCGGGCCCGAAGGGCCAGGGAAACCGGGAGGGTAGTTTGGCAGCAGGTGGCAAAGCGATTGATCGGAACGACCCAGAAAGTCCTTGTTGAAGGGGATTCCAGTGACCAGACTGGTAGCTTGACCGCCAGGGCATCCAACTATTTCACGGTCAAGCTTGAACCCACTGAAAAACCCGTAGTTGGCTGGCAAAATGTTGAAATAACAGGGGTTGGCACCGATTCACTGTTTGCCCGAAAGCCGGGCTAGGGGTACAATCGGCGGCGCATTTTTTAACCTGTTTCGGGTTTTCTCCGAACCGGGTCTTTTCACTTTATTATCTGGAGTTTTTGATGTCTATCGAACGTACATTTTCTATTGTCAAACCCGATGCGGTTGCGAAAAACCTGATCGGAAAAATTTATCAGCGTTTTGAGGATGCGGGGTTGGTAATCATTGCATCCAAAATGGTTCATTTGAGCCGTGAGCGGGCAGGGGAGTTTTATGCCGTGCATAAAGAACGACCATTTTACAATGATCTGGTTGATTTCATGATTTCTGGTCCGGTAGTGGTGCAGGTGCTTGAAGGCGAAAACGCAATTGCGAAAAATCGCGAGGTGATGGGTGCAACCAATCCTGCGGACGCCAATCCTGGTACCATTCGCGCGGATTTCGCCGAAACAGTGGATCAGAACGCTGTCCATGGCTCCGATGCGCCGGAAACTGCGGCAGAGGAAATCGCGTTTTTCTTTAGTGATAATGAAATCTGTCCGCGTACCCGTTAATCAGGGATAAAAATCTGAACTCAACGTCACTTACCCGTATGTCACAAGAGCTCATCAACCTGATGTCCATGGATCGTTCGGCGATGGACGATTTTTTTGCCAGTCTTGGCGAGAAGCGCTTTCGCAGTCAACAGGTATTGCAGTGGTTGTATCAGCGAAATGTTACTGAGATCGCGCATATGACGGATCTCAGTAAAGCGCTACGGCAACGTCTGATACAGTCCACCCGGTTCGGGGTGCCAGAAATTGTTAACCGGCAAATCTCTGAAGACGGTACCTGTAAATGGTTGTTACGGTTACGCGATGGAAACTGTATTGAAACAGTGTATATACCGGAAGATGATCGCGGTACGTTGTGCGTATCTTCTCAGGTAGGATGTAGTCTGAACTGTACATTTTGCGCCACTGCACGTCAGGGATTTAGCCGTAACCTCGACGTGGATGAAATCATCGGCCAGGTATGGATTGCCAATCACGACCTGGATCAGATGGCGGTGGAACAGGGGGGCGGACTCCGTAGACTGGATGCCGCGGCACCCGGTATCGGGTATCCGGATACCCCGCTATCTGATCAACGTCGGCCTGTTACAAATGTGGTGATGATGGGAATGGGTGAGCCGTTGTTGAATTTTGAGAATGTTGTGCCAGCGATGAAGTTAATGATGGATGATTTCTCCTTTGGCCTGTCACGACGCAGGGTTACCCTGAGTACCGCTGGCATGGTGCCAGCCATTGACCGGCTGGCCAGCGAATGTCCGGTTAGTCTGGCAGTATCTTTACACGCACCCAATGATGAACTTCGTAGTCAGCTGGTGCCGCTGAATCGAAAGTACCCCATTGCTCAATTGCTTGATGCCTGCAGGCGGTATGTAGGGGGAAAGAATCGACAGCGGGTTACCTTTGAATACGTAATGCTGGATGGCGTCAATGATTCGCCGCTCCATGCCAAACAACTAGCCAGCATCCTTTCAGATGTTCCCGCAAAGGTCAATCTGATTCCTTTTAACCCATTTGAAGGGATTCAATATAAACGTAGCAGCAGGCAAACAATTGATCGTTTTCGTGACCTTCTGCTGGCACGCAATATTTTCACTGTTACCCGTAAAACTCGTGGCGATGATATCGATGCAGCTTGTGGTCAGCTAGCTGGTGAGTTTACCGATCGGACAAGGCGTTCAGAGCGTTTGCAGCGAATACCCCGGCAGGTAGTATTATCGTGATCGCAAATATGAATATAAACACGCAGGTTTTATATAACCAGGCCAGGCAGTTGATTATACTGGTGCTGGCCGTTTCCCTCAGTGCCTGTGTGACCACTGGAGATGAGAAGCCCAAAAAGTGGGATTCCGAAGAACGCGCCGAGAGTCATGTTGAGCTTGGGGTCAATTATTTGCAACGCGGACAATACGAGGTGGCCAGAGAGGAAATTGACCTCGCATTATCGATCGATCCAAAATCGGATACAGCTTTACATGCCAAAGGGTTATTGCTGGAACGGACAGGGCACACCGAGAAAGCGTTAAAAATGCTTGGTCGTGCGGTGCAAATGGATCAGTCAAATTATGAGGCGGCAAACGATTACGGCATTGTCCTTTGCCAGAACGGCCACTACTCCAAAGGTATTGAAAATCTTCTGCGGATAGAATCCAGACTGGATAACAAATTTCTCTCAAATACTCGTCTTGGTCTCGGGATATGTTATTTCGAACAAGGTACGTTTGCACCGGCAAAGGAATATTTCCGATTAGTGCTGGAAATAGCTCCGGGCTTGCTCCAGGCATTGTTACCGATGGCGGAGATCGCATTCAAGGAACAGCAATTTCTTTCTGCCAGGGCATTTATAGAGCGTTATATCAGTTTTGGCGGGTTATCCGAAAACGCTCTTGTGGTTGGCGCAGATACCGAGCTCAAACTTGGAGATCCCGATAAGGCAAAAGAATATATCCGGGAGTTACGACGTGTGTATCCCAATTCAAATCAGCTTGGGAGATTCCGGGCCCTGTTGGGAGGCGGTTGATTCGGGTGGATGAAAAAAAGGTAGTGGGGCCGGGAATACCGTCACCTGGAAGATTGCTCTCAATACAGCGGGAAGAGTACGGCTGGTCAACTCGAGATGTGGCGCGTGCGCTGCGGTTGTCGGAACGACAGATAGTCGCAATTGAGCAGGATGACTACGGTGTTTTGCCCGGTAAAACCTATGTGATGGGCTACTGGAAGAGTTACGCTCAATTATTGAAGCTACCTATTGACGAGTCTATTCAGGTTCATAGAGCGAATTTACCAACACCGGTAAAGGAGACCGCTTTCGAACCTGATCATAAACAGATACGGGGCAACGAAGAGAGTTCCCGTAAACGCGCGGCTCTATTGTTTGCTATTCTCCTCGCCGCTTTCCTCGGCGCTATCTGGTACTGGCAGAATCCGAATGCATCTTTCAGTCAATGGATCGATATCGGAATGGACAAGTTTTCTGAACGATCCCAAACTGGGAATGATACCAGCATCGCCGATGAAGAAAAATTACAGCAAGTCGATGAACTCGAACTACCGGAGACAGAGCTGGTACAACCTGAATCAGTACTTGCGCTGCCAGTACCAAATTTTTCCGAGGGCCAGGAGTCTGTTGCAATCAACACCAGGGGATACGAAGTTCTGGTCGCAGAACTACCCTTATCCGGTAGCAAACTGATTTATCTGGAAGCAGTGGAGGTGGAGTCAGATTCTGCCACTATCGCTGATGATTCAGCCGGGGTCGTTGCCGTCGAAATAAGTCCACAAACCGCAGTATCCAGTTCGGAGCCGGTTGCGGTTAACCAGAATCCGGTTGACCCGGTGGTTGAAACTCAATCTCAGACACAACCTGAGCCGAAACCGAAACCGAAACCACCACCACAACCACAACAAACTGCTCAATCGGTTGAACAGCCCAGGGTAGCGCAGGCAGTTGGTTCGACCAGTGCTGATAATACAATATCGTTCAAGGTGGAAAAGGAATCATGGGTCGATGTACGTGACAGTTCAGGTGAACGACTGATTTATCGTACTGTAAACAGAGGTGAAGATATTCAGTTGGCTGGAATTCCTCCTTATTCGGTATTTATCGGTAGTGCAGAGGGCGTTGTCGTCCAGTACCAGGGCAAGGATGTGCCATTCAAAGTCCATGAAAGTGGCTTATTTGCACGCTTTGAAGTGGGTAGCCAATAACTTAGGTGCATTGATGTCCAGTAAGATACAAGCCGTTAAGGGCATGAATGACCTTTTACCCGGGCAGATTGAGCGTTGGCATCACGTAGAAGCAATGTTACGCGATGTGGCCTGGCGCTATGGGTATCAGGAAATTCGTACGCCAGTGGTGGAAAAAACTGATTTATTCAGACAGTCTATAGGCGACCAGACAGACATCGTCGAAAAAGAGATGTACGTGTTTGACGATGCGGGTGACGTCAGCCTCGCATTACGGCCGGAAGCAACCGCAAGCACGGTTCGAGCGGGAAACCAGCACGGACTTTTTCATAATCAACGGCAGCGGTTATGGTATATGGGACCCATGTTCCGACGCGAAAGACCGCAAAAAGGCCGCTACCGACAGTTCCATCAGTTTGGAATAGAAGCCTTTGGCTGGCCGGGTGCGGATATTGATGCAGAAGTGATCAGGGTTGGGGCGCGAATTTGGAAGGAACTCGGGGTTAGTGACGTTTCATTGCAGTTGAATACGCTGGGAAATGCCAAAACCAGGGCTACTTTTCGTAGCGCTCTGCATGGGTATCTGAGTGAGCATAAATCCGAGCTTGACGCCGACAGCCTGCGCCGGTTAGATCGCAACCCGCTGCGAATTCTGGATAGCAAGGTGCAGACCACCAGAAACATCGTTGACAATGCGCCGTCTATTCTCGATTTTCTGGATTCTGAATCACGCCAGAACTTTGACGCTCTGTGTGATTCGTTATCCGGTTCAGGTATTGAGCCAAAGATAAATATTCGGCTGGTGCGCGGCCTGGATTACTACACCAGTACGGTATTTGAATGGGTCACCGATCAACTGGGATCCCAGAGTGCTGTCTGTGCCGGGGGGCGTTATGACGGGCTGGTTGAGCAGCGTGGTGGACACTCCACCCCTGCGGTAGGGTTTGCCATGGGCATTGAGCGACTGGTTGAGCTGATCGCGGTTCAGCAATCATACGCTCATCTACAGTTGCTGGACGTTTACCTGATTTCCATGATTGATCAGCAACTGGCAGTGAATCTTGGAGAATTGCTGCGCGATGCAGGTATTCGCGTGTGTGAACACTGTGGTGGCGGTAAAATCAAGCAGCAGATGAAACGAGCCGATGCAAGCGGGGCACGATATGCGTTGATTGTCGGTGAGTTAGAGCAAAGTAAAAATAGTGTGCAAGTGAAGGATTTACGCGGAGATGGTGGCCAGCAGCTGGTCAGGCAATCTGAACTTGTGGGATATCTGAAACAATGTCTGTCAATGTAGTGAATTCATTGGATACAGACCCTTTAAACAAATTTCTGAGTAGTTAATAAATCATGGCCGAAGAACTGGGACCACAATTTGCCGAGGATGAGGATCTTGAGCGCGCACGCGCGTTCTGGAAAGAAAATGGGCGATCGATCATCGCCGGTGTGGGTTTGGGGTTGGCGGCAATAGCCGGATACAACGGCTGGCAAAGCTGGCAAAAAAACCAGGGAGAAAATGCCTCAACACTTTTTGAAAACCTTCAGGATGTAACCATTGCGGATAAATCTGCGACCAAACTTGCCGATGAACTGATGCAGGATTATGGTAACTCTCCCTATGCCGTCCATGCCGCATTGTTAATGGCCAGGCGCGCTATTGAAGCTGGTGATAGTGCGATGGCCCGCTCTCACCTGCAATGGGTTCTGGACAACTCGAAAGAGGATGGTATGAAGCATATTGCGCGTATTCGATTGGCAATGATTTTGCTTTCAGAGCAGAGTGCCGACGTTGTACTTACGTTGCTGCAAGGCGTAGACGGTGGCGAGTTTGCGGCCAGGTACGACGAATTGACGGGCGATGCCTACGCGCAAAAAGGTGATCTGGACGCGGCACGGGATGCTTATAAAAGCAGCCAGCAGGCATTGCCGCCAGGTGCTTCCAATAGCGAATTGCTGAAGCTGAAGCAGGATAATCTGGGTCAGCTCTATTAAATTTACACTAGTGAAAATTTCCCTGTTTCACAGGCCAATTCAAACCGGAAAACATTCGATGAGTTTATTCAAGAAAATTCTACTGGTAACGGTGGCTGCTACCTTAATCGCAGGATGTGGCAAGAAAAATAAAGAAACCGAATGGGGTATTTTTCACGAACCAATAGAGACCGCTATTTTGCCTGCCGCTACTGGTGCCAAACAATTGGCACAGATATGGGAACGCAGTGTGGGCGATGCCGGGGACAAGGGTTATGCAATTTTGAAACCAGCGGTTGATGATCAAAGTGTATTCGTAACCAACAGAAAGGGCCTGATTCAAAGACTGGATCTGGATTCCGGGAAAGTTATTTGGCAGAATAATTTAAAGAAGGATACCTTTGCTGGCGTTGGTATCGGAGCAGGTTTGGTGCTTGTTGCCCTGGATGCCGGTATTATCGTTGCGTTGAGCTCAGAAACCGGCGCTCAGCTATGGACCGCAGAAATTGGTCGCCAGATATCGGCGATTCCGGTCGCCGGTGATAACAGGGTAATTGCGCGAACCGCAGATGGGATGTTATTTGGTCTCGATGCTGAAGACGGTACGTCGAGCTGGGAGATTCAGAACAGAGTGCCTGGTTTAAGTGTGCACGGTGATTCCAGCCCACTGATCGCGGGAGATACCGTGGTTACCGGACTATCTAACGGCAAGGTGATCGCAAATGCAGTAGAAAATGGAAGAGATTTTTGGGAGATTGATTTATCAATTATTCGTGGAACCAATGAATTAGATCAGCTTTCTGATGTAGATTCACAGCCATTGCTGGTAGAAGGAAGACTGTACGCAGCGACCTACCAGGGAGATGTCGTATCGATAGATTTGCAGACATCCAGGGTCGCCTGGCGGAGCAGTATTTCCACAAGGTTACCACTTGAAGTAGAAAATGGCCGCCTCTATGTGACCGATGAACTTGGCCAACTTTCAGCTGTTGACGCAATTAGTGGATTGCATCTATGGGCTCAACCTGCGTTTCAGGGCAGAGGCGTCAGCAACCCCGTGGGAATCAATGATCGCGTTGTTATTGGCGACGCCAACGGTAACATCCATCTACTGGATGCAAATGATGGACTTTTGCTGCAGTCACAAAAAATTTCCAGTGGCGCAATTATTTCACTGGTGCGCACGACCCGGGGATTTGTCGCGTTTTCTGTCAAGGGGGGCGTGTTTGCAATGGTCATTGAGAACTCCCCATAGTGTTGCCAACTGGCACTGATGCCTCATTATGATCCCTGTTTTGGCCCTTGTTGGACGACCCAATGTAGGTAAGTCTACACTATTCAATCGACTTACCCGCACCAGAGATGCGATCGTAGATGACCAGCCAGGGGTCACCAGAGATCGGTTGTATGGCCGTGGCAAAATTGGTGATAAGCCATTTTTGGTAGTCGATACAGGGGGTCTGGAATCTGAGAAGAGTCGCTTTGGTGATCTTGTGCGACAGCAGGTTGAACAGGTGCTGGAGGAGGCCCAACTGGTTATTTTTCTGGTGGATGGCCAGCAGGGATTGCTCCTCCATGATAAGGAGATTGCAGATCAGTTACGCCAGAGTGGTCGCCGGATTCTGGTTGCGGTGAATAAAACCGAAGGCGAGGAATCTGAGCTTGCATGTTCGGAATTTCAGGAATTAGCGTTGGGTGATCCGGTTGCAATTTCAGCAAAACGTGGTGATGGAATTGCTGATTTACTGGAAATTTCCTTGGCTGACTTCGCTGTGGATGTTTCGCTGGAAGACCAGTCTGTTCCAAGAATCGCCCTGGTTGGTCGGCCAAATGTTGGCAAGTCCACTTTAACCAACAAGTTGGTTGGTGAATACCGGATGATTGTCAGCGATATTCCGGGAACGACCCGGGACAGCGTAAGAATTCCAATACAATTCGATGACGAAGATTATCTGCTGGTAGATACAGCAGGGGTGCGGCGCCGATCGAAGGTCGACCTGGCGGTAGAAAAATTTTCAGTGATCAAAACTCTGCAAGCCATCGAAGATTCTCATGTCGTTGTTCTGGTTCTGGATGCGTCATCAGAGATTGGCAGCCAGGACGCCACCATCGCGGGCATGATCCAGGATCTTGGTCGCTCTATCGTCGTGGTCGTCAATAAATGGGACAGGCTGGAGTCACGCCAGCGCAGGAAGATCAAAGATGAACTGGAAATCAAACTGCCTTTTTTACCCGATCCGGAAATTTTGTTTATTTCGGCATTGCATGGGTCGAATATTGCCGAGGTGCTTCCTGCCGCCCGTCGTGCATTTACTTCGGCAATGGTGAGTATTGCAACGTCAAGCTTGAATCGAACCCTCGAAGCGGCAGTAAGCCAGACCGCACCGCCTATGCGAAATGATCGTCCCATTCGCCTCAAGTTTGCCCATCAGGCCGGGAAAAATCCACCGGTCATTGTTGTACATGGCAATCAGGCGGAAAAATTGCCGGATTCCTATTTGCGCTACCTGTCGAAGTTTTTCGCCAATACTTACAAATTACGCGGAACCAGAATCCGGGTTATATCAAGAAGTGCGGTAAATCCCTTTAAACGGTTGAAACCGAAAAAAGTAGAGTTCAAACAGCGTTCGGGACGCAGAAGAAAGATCTAGCGAGCCTCTGACTAAAATTGATCGTACAACCTGTGATCAGAGGTTCATTGACAAAAAAAGGTGGCCGGGGGTGTTCTCATCCTGTCGGGTTTTCCTTATTTGGAGGCGCCTCAACTTTTACTGCAAATTTACCATCTGAAATTGTCGCGACAAGGTTCTGTCCAGAGTGAATCTGAGTAGTTGAATTTACCACTTTTCCCCGTTGGTTTTGCAAAATCGCGTAGCCGCGATTTAGCGTATGTTTGGGGCTCATCATCCGTACTGATGCCTTTAAATGCGCCAGTTTTCCCTGATTGCTGGCAAGTGTGAACAGCGTTTGCTGACGGATACTGTGTTGCTGCTGTGAAATTTTCTGGCTAAGCCGGGAAAATTGCTGCCCGGGGCCATGATGAAACAACCTGTTTTCATTGCGCTCCAGTTCATATCTGCCAAGCATCAGAAACTGCCGGGCGGCAGCGATAAGGCTGGATTCCAGTGCTTGCTGTTTATGGATATATTTTTCCAGTCGCTGGGTTGGGTGGATCAGGCAGGCGGAAGCGTAATCTACCTTTTGCCGCAATTGGTTCAGGTGCCGCTCGGCGCATCGTTTTAGAGATTGCAGGCTATGATCCAGATTACGATAGATATCGCCTATGGAGGGCGAAACCATTTCTGCGGCAGCGGTTGGAGTTGGAGCGCGCTGGTCAGCCACCATATCAGCGATAGTGAAATCGGTCTCGTGACCAATTCCCGCGAGCAGTGGAATCCGGCATTTATAGATGGCGCGGGCTACTATTTCTTCGTTAAATGCCTGCAGGTCTTCCAGCGAGCCGCCTCCTCGGGCCAGTATCAGTACATCGACCTCCTGCCTGCTGGCAGCGAGTTCAAGCATGGTACAAATTTCCGATGCTGCCTGCTCACCCTGTACCAGGGCAGGATAAAGCACGATTCTCGCAGCGGGGTAGCGACGATTCAGGGTAGTCCGGATATCATGCAGCGCTGCGCCAGTTGGAGAAGTAATGATACCGATTGTTCGCGGATATTGTGGCAAACTTAGCTTGGTGTCCTGATCGAATAATCCTTCAGCCGATAATTTCTTCTTCAGTGCATCGAAAGCCCGGCGTAGCGCACCTTCACCCGCTGGTTCCAGATGACGGATGATTAACTGCAAATCCCCTCTATTTTCATAGACTGAAATCTGGCCCTTTACCAGCACTTGCATGCCTTCATCAGGGCTGGCGGATCCGGCTCGGCGATTGCGAAAAAATGCGCAGCGGATGATGGCATTACCCTCTTTGAGTGAGAAGTATAGATGGCCCGATGCGGGCCGTGCCAGGTTGGAGATCTCCCCTTCAATCCATACCGTGCGGTAACTGGTTTCGAGCAGGTGCCTCAGTTCGCTGACCAGTCCCCGGACTGAATATACCTGTTCCGGATTCACGGTTTACAATTACTGGGGATAAAAAGGTTTTGCATTTGCCTGTTGTAGTGCCTGGCTTATACCAAGGCGTGCAAAACGGGAAACCTTTTGTGCCAGCAGGGTTGCACCTGCCTGATCGCCATTTTGCTGTTTCTTGCGTGCGAGATCAAGAATTTCACCCAGTGATACCGGATGAGAACTGATAGCAGACTCAACAACCATCCACTCGGCACGTTGAGCTCTGGCATGTTGCAGGTCGTCTTCGGCCTGTAATATTGCTGGATTTTCGGCGATTTCTGACCCGGCAAGATCGCTTTGCTGATCCGTTAATAGCTTCTCGGGGGAACTGGCACAGCCAGCCACCAGCAGTCCCAGGACAAGAAAAATAAGTCGTTTTGGGGATTCAGGCATATGGGTAAGCGGGTATCACTTGATCGGCTCCGGATTTTATCGTTAAATGGCCCTCAACAGGGGCCGTTGGACCATATTTTTATACGCAGTGTGGTAGTTTTCATGCTAGACTCCGCGCCCTTGAAAATTGGCAATATAGCTCTTCGGAGACAAAACATATGGTAACTATTCGTTTGGCTCGTGGCGGTTCAAAGAAACGTCCATTTTATTCCGTTGTAGTAGCAGATCAACGTCGCTCAACCCGTGGGCGGTTTATCGAACGGGTCGGATTTTTTAACCCGGTCGCTTCCGGAAAGGAGCAGGGTCTTAATCTGGATACAGACCGATACGATCACTGGGTCAGCAAAGGTGCGCAGCCAACAGATCGTGCGGTGCAATTGTATAAGCAGGCAAAGGCAGCAGCGGCCGATTCGGCAACCGTCAGTACCGTCTAAATCTGGCTGAATTGATTGCGGTACAGGGCGGGATATCCCGTCTTATCAGGGGTTTGAAGTATATTGATCCCGGGTGCTGAATTTTGAACAAAGATTATATTGTCCTGGGCAAAATTACGGGGCATTTTGGAGTAAAGGGCTGGGTCAAGATTAAATCCTATACTCGACCAGTGGAGCATATTCTGGATTTTTCAATCTGGCATATGGCCGCGGGACAGGTGGACGACCAGGATGTAAGAACTACTGACCGTGATCGCGTGCATCCGGTGGAATCAGAAAGTTTGGTTCTGACAGAGGGACGCAAACAGGGCCAAATTGTGATTGCTAGTTTGGAAAATATTGGCAGTCGGGAAGACGCTGAATCAGTCATCGGAAAATCGATTCTGGTTCCACAGAATTCCCTTGAGGGGTTGGCGGCTGGTGAATACTACTGGTCACAACTGATCGGACTGAAGGTCAGAAATACCGATGGAATTGATTTTGGCAGAATTGATCATCTGCTGGAAACCGGTGCAAATGATGTAATGGTGGTGATCGAAATGAATTCCACCCCGCCTGGTCCTGAGAATGGATCAATGGAGGAGCATTCAGCCAGTAAGCCAGGAATAGAGCGACTGTTGCCGTGGACTAACCAGGTGGTAGTAAAGGTGGACCTTGAACAAGGAACGATGCTGGTTGACTGGGACGTGGGTTTTTAGAGAGAACTGAATGCAGATTGATGTCATCACGTTGTTTCCGCAAATGCTTGCTGCGGTGCGTGAAAATGGTATCAGTCGAGTGGCAGTCGAGAACGGAGCGCTGACACTGGGATGCTATAATCCCCGGGACTACGCTACGGATAAGTATCGGACCGTAGATGCCAGACCCTACGGCGGAGGCCCGGGGATGGTGATGATGCCCGCGCCGCTGGCGTCCTGTATGGATGCTGTAAGGTTACTCAATCCGGGTTCGATGGTATACCTTTCGCCCCAGGGCGAGAGGCTGGATCAGAAATTGATCGCTGAGCTGGCTGCCATGGAACAATTGGTTTTGTTGTGTGGTCGGTACGAAGGAGTAGATGAAAGAATTTTACAGAGTCGGGTGGATAGAGAGATATCGATCGGTGACTATGTGCTGGCAGGAGGTGAGCTTCCTGCCATGGTAATAATTGAGGCCATTGCCCGATTGTTGCCGGGCGTTCTGGGTAATGCCATGTCGGCGACCCAGGACTCGTTTAACGATGGCCTGCTGGATTGCCCGCATTACACCAGGCCTGAGGTGTTTGAGGGTAGGGTGGTGCCGACAGTATTACTGAGCGGAAACCATCATAAGATTGACCAATGGCGATTGAAGCAATCCCTTGGGCGAACAGTACAACGCAGACCAGATCTGGTGTCTGGTAGGCAGTTTGATGAAAATGCTGAAAAATTACTGAAAGAGTTTCACTTGGAGCAAGACAATGACTAATATTATTCAACAACTGGAATCAGAACAACTTAAAGACAACATTCCTGAATTTGGCCCGGGCGATACGGTAAAGGTCCAGGTTCGGGTGAAAGAAGGAGAGCGCGAACGCCTGCAGTCATACGAAGGCGTGGTAATTGCAAAGAAAAATCGCGGCTTGAATTCATCTTTTACCGTACGCAAAAGTACCGGTGGTGAGGGAGTGGAGCGTGTGTTTCAAACCCATAGTCCGCTAATCGCCGATGTCCAGGTGGTGCGTCGTGGTGATGTACGGCGGGCCAAGCTTTATTATTTGCGTGACCGCACCGGTAAAGCCGCCAGAATCAAGGAAAAAATTCGCAGATAACAATCCTGCACAGCACCTTGCGGAAAGTGAAGACGTCCCGCATTGTTAAAACGGGCCAGAAATTGGCCCGTTTTTTATGGGTTGTCGGCTTTTTTACGGCAATATACATCGCCGATGCCCAGGCTAACTCCCCCGCCCTCCCGGGACTGGATGATACTCCCGCATCGGAGGAGTTGTTGCGTGTGCGTACCCTTATTCGTGCTAACGTACTGGAACTGGCTGAACGTATTATGGAACAACAGGGACCCCCGATGTTGCCCAATGGAGATTGGCTGAACTGGGAACGTCAATTGTGGGCCCTGTATCGTGCCAGGGGGGACTGGCAGAAACTCTATGATCGTACCCAGGGTATTCCGCCTGCGTTTCCGTCGCCAATAAAGCTAGAGGCTGAACTTGAGGCTGTAAGATCGTTGGTTGCCATGGGTGATGGTGTTAGGGTTAGACGATTATTACGCAAGCTCCTGATGTCCAGTGCAGTCTCCGAACGGGATAAAGTTGTGCTGCGGCAGCAAATAATCGAGAGTTATCTGGTGGATCAGTTACTGGATGAAGCAAATATTGCGGCAAATTATTTTCAGCAGGATTTCCGCCCCCAGGAGCGGGATTGGCTAATCCTGAATGCCAGAATCTCACTCCAATCCGGAAACCCTGATCAGGCGGTGAATGCCCTGGCACCACTGAATGAACCAGAAGCTCGACTACTGCGCAACTATGCACGGCTAAAAAACAAGAGTATGACAGCGGTAAAAGTACTGGAAAATGGCCGTGAATTTCGATCCCGGGAATCCTTTGCACACCTGAAAAGGCCCGTCATTGCGGTCATGATTGAAGCAGCCACAGAAGCTGGCCTCACCCTGGAGAGCGCAGACCTGATAGAACAATATCTGGTTACCGATGGGAGCCTGAACGAGTCACTGAATCGTGCCTTACCCGGATATTCTCTGGATGACCTGATGGGGGTGTATCAGGATATCGCGCGTGAACAGGCTAACCAGTCTGGTTATCTGGCGGGCGAAGAAGATTACTGGAGTGCTTTTGCCCGCTTGATTCCAGTTGAGGAGAGTGGAATACGGCGCGCTGTATGGGCTTATATTGTGTTGACTTCCAGATCTGAAATTGTGCGACAACTCGGGATAGATAATTATGTCAATGCATTGATAGACGGAAAACGCACAGCGCTGGTACATCAGGTGTTCGGTCAGGATGCGCCTTTGGGGGTGCTGACTTTGTCTCCAGCCACCGGCCTCAGACTGTCGAATATAGCCATTGAGAAGGGCGATGTGCAGCTTGCGGCCAATGCAAATGCAAATGTTTCAGGCCCGCCGCCGGGCATGGAATTTTCCGACTGGCTACTCTATACCGGGCGAATTTCGATTATTGCCGGAAGATATGAGCAGGGTGCAAATCAACTCGAAAAATGGATCACTTCGTTTGATAAATTAACCCCGGAACAAACAGACAGTGGTCTGCAACCGATATTTGATCTGCAGACAGTGGGACAACATCAGTTAGCCATCCCGCTTCTACAACAGGTAAACGTTCGTTCTCCTGGTGCCAGGTACCGTCGTGAAATCGCATTCTGGATTGCCGAGTCCTATGGTGCAACCCGACAATACATCAATGCGGCAGACTATTATTTATTTTCTGCCATGCAAAAAGAAAATGGCTTCGATCAGTGGGGGGTATCTGCTCGCTACCGGGCTGCAGAGGCGTTGACCGAAGGAAATTTCTTTTCTGATGCAAGGACATTACTGGAAGATTTACTGAAACGTGCCGAGGAAGACAAACGGAAGCAACTTCTCAGGCAAAAAATACAACAATTGTGGCTCAAGGAATCCAGCCTGCAGTCCGCTCGAAATGGTACTACCGACAACTAAAATCAGGAAAGAAGAAAAGGCATTGATCGATGGATTTCTCGATGCTGTATGGCTTCAGTCCGGACTAAGTAACAATACCATCTCCAGCTACCGTTCTGACCTGATCAATTACGTCGAGTATCTGGGGCAGCGCAATCTCGGATTATTTTCAGCCAGACGGAGTGATCTCAGGGATTATCTTGATTTTCGCAATCAACAAACCAGCCGGCGTACGGTGTCACGCAGTCTTTCGTCTATCAGGCGGTTTTATAGATATGCCCTGGTAGAAGAGTTGATTGACAGCGATCCCACTGCGGAGTTGACATCGCCTTCTATTGGAAAATCACTACCAAAAACACTGTCAGAACAACAGGTCGATGATTTGATCAACGCACCGAATATTGATGCCGATCTTGGGCTTCGTGATCGTGCGATGCTGGAAACACTATACGCTACCGGATTGCGAGTGAGTGAATTAATTGCACTGAGCATGAATGAGATAGACCTTGTCGCCGGGGTCTGCAGGGTAATTGGCAAGGGTGGCAAGGAAAGGCTGGTGCCCCTGGGTGAGCAGGCGGTAAACTGGATCGAAAAATATTGTTTCACTGCACGGGCTAATTTGCTCGGTTTGCGCGCAGACGATTCACTATTCGTTACCAAACGTGGAGCAGCAATGAGCCGCCAGGCATTTTGGCAAAATATAAAGCGTTACGCTTTAATTGCCGGCATCGAATCGAACCTTTCGCCCCATACACTAAGACATGCTTTCGCTACCCATTTAATTAACCACGGGGCAGATCTTCGCAGTGTGCAAATATTGCTCGGGCATTCAAGCCTTTCAACCACCCAGATATATACCCATGTCGCAAGGGCGCGGCTACAGTCATTGCATAAATCACACCATCCCAGAGGTTAAGCGAACTATCGTTATGGTGTAGTCTTGGGGCATCTTGAATTTCAGAAAATAACATGAAAAAGCACACGCAGGTGGTTGTGGTTGGAGGAGGTTGTGTGGGCGCCTCTGTTCTTTACGGGTTAATGAAAAACGGTTGCTCTGATGCGGTAATGCTGGAGCGGACACAATTGACAAACGGATCCACCTGGCATGCCGCCGGTTTGTTGGTGACTTTTGTTCGCTCCCATGTCGTCAGCCGGATGACCCTGGAATCCATTAAAATTTATGCCGAAGTTGAAATGCAGTTGGGTACTTCGTGCGGATTGCGCCAGGTTGGCCAGTTACGGGTAGCAAATACAGATGCGCGGATGGATGAATTTCTCAGCTATATTGGTGTAGCTGAGGCTGCTGGTATCAAAGCTGAAATTCTGACCCCGCAGCAGGTGGTCGACAAGCACCCGCTGTTGAACCCCAATAGCCGGATCAAGGGTGGTATTTTCCATTGCGAAGACGGCTATATCAACCCGGCAGACATCACCATGGGTCTTGCCAGGCTGGCGCGGGGAAACGGCGGCAAAATTTATCAAAACACTGAGGCGAAATCCTATCAACAACTTTCCGGGGGTGGTTGGAAAGTGATCACTGGTGAGGGTGAAATCACCTGCGAGCATCTGGTATTTGCGACCGGTAATTATGCTCGTGAGAATGCCGCACGGGTCGGGCTGAACCTGCCTTGCATTCCCATTGTACATCAGTACTGGACAACTGAAACCGTACCAGAGCTTCTACAGCGCAAGATCGATCGGCAACCGGAGTATCCTATTTTGCGTGATGAGGATTATGGCGCGTACTTGCGTGAAGATGTCGGGGCTTTTCAGTTTGGGCCCTATGAATTTGAAAAGGACCTGAAATTATTTGCGATTGACGGAGTGCCAGCGGAATTTGGCGCCGATCTGTTGCCCGAGGATTTTGACGCAGTTGAAACCCAGTGGGAAATGGCCATTGAGCGGGTGCCAGCCCTGGCTTCCATCGGTATTAAATCAAACACCCGTGGGCCGTTTCAGATGACCCCCGATGAATTACCATTGTGTGGTCCGGCACCGGGACTAAATAATCTTTGGCTGGCCGAAGGCGTCCCGGGCGGAATTTTGTGGGGAGGCTCGATGGGTGAGAGGCTGTCGCGCTGGATCCTGACAGGTGATCCGGATATTGATATGTCCGAACTTGATCCGCGCAGATTCGGAAATTATGTAACCAAACGCTGGACTGTGGATAAAGTTCGTCAGACCTGGGGCACTCATATGGAGGCTCATATTCCGGGTGAAGACCGTCCCGCTGCACGCCCGGCCAAAACCACGCCGTCCTATGATTTTCTGACCGCAAAAGGGGCCGTCTGGACGGTTATGAATGGCTATGAATTCCCACGCTGGTTTGCACCCTTACCGGAACTGGCCATTCCCGAACACAGCTTCAGACGTACCATGCATATGGAATATGTCGATAGTGAGGTGCGCGCAGTGCGTAAGACCGCCGGATTGATTGATATGTCGCCAATGGCCAAATTTATTGTGCGCGGACCGGGGGCGAGTGTCTGGCTGGATGGCTTACTGGCCAATAATCTGCCCGCAACAGGCAGGGTTGGTCTCTGCGTTGCCTGCACCCAATCAGGCGGTGTCAAGGCCGAATATACCGTCATCTGCAATGGAGAAAACGATTTTTATCTGGTCAGTTCGCCAGCCCGTGAAATTCTGAATTGGGACGAGTTGACAAAAGCTTTGCCTGCGGATAATTCTGTAGCACTGGAAAATATCTCTGAATCAATGGGGGTGATTTCACTGGCGGGGCCAAAATCACGCGAGATATTGCAACCGCTGACCGATGTTGATTTGTCAACCGAAGCTTTCCCCTGGCTCAGTGCGCAATTCGGTGAAGTCGGCTATGCAAACAACGTACATCTGGTGCGGATCAGTTATGCCGGTGAACTGGGCTGGGAATTGCATCACCCGATCGGCTACAACCGCAATCTGGTGCAAACCCTTCTCGACGCCGGTGAGGCGCACGGACTAAAATTGTTCGGCCTTGAAGCGTTTGAATCCCTGCGGCTGGAAAAATCCTACCGTGCTATTGGTCGCGAGCTTACCACTGACATCACGGCGCTG
This sequence comes from uncultured Gammaproteobacteria bacterium, assembly GCA_964403545.1. Taxonomy (GTDB): domain Bacteria; phylum Pseudomonadota; class Gammaproteobacteria; order Arenicellales; family Poriferihabitantaceae; genus VYFG01. Next base: position 6,643 of record CAYOGN010000152.1, on the reverse strand, counting down.
GAGGCCGGACTTGACCGGTTTATCAAGCTTGGGAAAGGTGAATTTGTCGGCCGGGCGGCGTTGCGAAAACAGTTTGATACCGGTCTGCAACGGCGCATGGTGACGTTGAAATTGCCGATGGCCGATACCTCGGTGCTGGCAGCTGAAACGGTCTATAAAGACGGTAAATGTATCGGCCGGGTGACCTCAGGGGGATATTCTTATCATTTCGCCCATGATATTGCGCTGGCCCTGGTTGACACCGATGCAATCTCTATTGGCAATAAACTTCAGGTGATGGTCCATCATGAGTTACGCGAAGCCGAAATTGTGTCCGACAGCATGTATGATCCAACCAGTATACGGGCACGCATGTAATGATCAAGGGAAAATAAAATCCTGCGGTTTGTCACCAGATTCATTGAGAACACCCAGGGATAAATCACTATGTTAGAAAATGTAGAAATTCCGGTTCGGGGGCAAGGACTAACTGAAATCACAGAAGTGATCAGCGCTGTATTGAGGCGAAGCCAGATGGGGCAGGGGCTATGTACTATTTTTATCCAGCATACTTCGGCAAGTTTGTTGATTCAGGAAAATGCAGATCCCGACGTACAGGTTGATCTTGAACGATGGCTAAATCGCCTGGTACCGGAAAACGATCCACTTTATACCCACACGATGGAAGGCCCTGATGATATGCCTGGGCATATCAAATCCATGTTAACCCAGTCATCGCTATCTATTCCATTTTCCAACGGTCACCTTGCATTGGGCAGCTGGCAGGGGATTTTTATCTGGGAACATCGAGTCAAAATTCGACAACGCAAGGTAATCGTACATTTACAGCCAGATCGATAATTATATAATTCTGGATTCCGTTTCACTAATGCACAAGTAGGCCCGGGAATGACAATTTCATTGATCTCACAGCGGTCCGATCAATCAGCAAGGGAATTCTCGTGTTGAATGTAGGCATCGGGCAAGCGGAGGAACTTGATGTCCTCGCCGCAACACGCAAAGCTATCGCCCAGATCAGGCAACAACTGGGAGCAATATTCCCGGATGTCGCTATCGTCCTGGCCGGCATCGAATTTGACCACAGGTTAATGTTACGGGAAATTCTTGCGGCATTCCCGGGTGTGCGAATTGTGGGTTGTACCACCGCCGGTGATTTTTCTTCATCGTTGAGCTTGAGTGAGTATTCAATCAGTCTGATGGTATTTCAATCTGACGAATTAGAATTTAACGTCGGTATTGGACGAAATGTAACGGAGCAGCCTGCACAAGCAGCCAGGGATGCAGTTCAGGAAGCCCGGGAGGGCCTCACTTTCGATGAAAAATTGTGTCTCGTTTTTCCGGATGGATTATGCCCTGCCAATACCCGAATGATTACCGCGCTAAATGGTGAATTATTGACTGGCTGTAGTATTTTCGGTGGTGCTTCCGGTCGCCATACTTCGGAGGCATCCCAACCTTTGCAATTTTATCAGGACGAAGTTGTACAGGACTCCATTCCGTTGCTGATCGTTGCCGGAAATATCGACTATTCTTTCAGTATCAGTAACTGCTGGACGCCTATTGGAAGAAACACTACCATCACAGAAGTGGATGGGCGGGTGGTTAAACGTATTGGGGACATGCGTGCACTGGATTTCTACCGGCACTATCTGGGTGATCACAGCAAGCCGGCATCAGAATTTCCACTGGCGGTCCGGCACGACGCAACAGACGCATTCTACATGCGGGTACCGGTGAGCTATGACGAAGACAATGCCAGCGTAACATTTGGTGCGCCCATTCCGGCTAACGCCACGGTACAACTTTCGGAAACCACCTCGGCGCGCATTGTGGAAAACCTGCGATCGTCTACCAGGGACGTGATCAGGCAACACAATACCAAAAATCCTGCAGCTGTTCTGGCCTTTTCCTGCAATGCACGTAAAGGGATTCTTGGCACCCAGGTGGATCAGGAACTGGCATCACTGCAACAGAGCTTACAAGACAGCGTGCCGATTCTCGGATTTTACGGCTTCGCCGAGTTCAGTCCGTTGGAGCGTGGGGAAGACTGCCAGTTACACCATTCCACCATGATCACCTTATTATTGGGCAAAGGGCCGAATAAATCTTCTGCCGGGAGGGAAGTACTACCATCAATGGCTGCTCCTGCGACAATGGAAGAGGAGACCGATATCGCCACCATACAAAGGGAAAATATTATACTTCGCAAAAAGCTGGAGCGCTCGGAATATCATCGGCAAGGTCTGGAGCAAACCCGTGATTCGGACGCTATTCTGCTGAAGAAAATAAATACGGAAATAGAGGGAGCCCGTGAAGAACTCGCCAGCGAGAAGGAAAATGCTGACCAGTTATTGCTCAATATTTTGCCAAAGGAGATTGCAGAAGAACTTAAACGCAACGGATATGTGGAGCCGATTTATTACCCTTGTGCTTCGGTTCTTTTCGCCGATTTTCAGGGCTTTACCGCCATAGCACGAACCTTGACGCCGAAGCAGTTGGTAGCAGAACTGGATTTCTATTTCACTGCGTTTGACCGGGTTATTGAACGCTACAAGCTCGAAAAATTGAAAACTATCGGCGATGCCTATATGTGTGCCGGCGGCATTCCAGGGGAAAGCAGGGGTCATATAAATAATATCGTAGGTGCGGCCTGGGATATTCAACTTTTCATGAGCAATCTGAAACGAAAAAAACAGGCGCGGGGAGAACCGTTCTGGGAACTGCGCTGCGGTGTCCATGCGGGCCCTTTAATGGCAGGCGTAATCGGCAGCAAGAAGTTTGCGTACGATATTTGGGGCGATGCAGTAAATATTGCATCGAGACTTGAATCCAGCGCCGAAGTCGGCAAGGTAAATATCAGTAAAAGTGTCTACGACGTTATTCAGAGTGAATTTCAATGCGAACCCCGGGGGCATTTGCAGGTGAAGAATCGTGGCGAAATTGATATGTATTTTGTGACCGGGAGAATAAACTGAGCGCATCCATTCCACTCATTGGAGAGTCTCCAGCATGATCAAGACACGGCTAACAGAAAGATTCAATTTGGTTTATCCCATTATTCAGGCACCGATGGCGGTTGCCGCAGGAGGGGCGCTAGCCGCGTCCGTTTCTCGTGCCGGGGGCCTCGGGTTGATTGGAGGCGGCTACGGAGATGCAGGCTGGTTGACCGAGCAATTTAATCTCGCTGGCAATCAGCCAGTGGGGTGCGGACTCATTACCTGGTCACTGGCCAGGCAGCCACAGGTGCTGGAACAGGTTCTCGCGCGACGACCGGTTGCGGTATTTCTTTCTTTTGGTGACCCTTCGCCCTTTGTCAAACAAATCAGAGATACCGATGCCGCGTTGATTTGTCAGGTGCAAACAAAAAAAGATGCTGAGCATGCTATTGCGGTTGGTGCTGACCTGATTGTCGCCCAGGGTGCCGAGGCGGGTGGTCATGGCGAAAAACGTGGCACCATGGCGCTGGTTCCTGAAATTGCAGATCTCATTGCGATCAGGTCCCCCGATACCCTTTTGTGCGCTGCTGGTGGCATTGCAGACGGCCGTGGGCTGGCAGCATCCTTGATGCTGGGTGCTGATGGTGTATTGATCGGTTCTCGTTTTTGGGCGACACAGGAGGCACTGGTTCACCCGAATATGCTTCAGGCCGCAGTTGAGGCAACTGGAGATGAAACCATACGATCAAGTGTTATGGACATTGCCCGGCAACTGAAATGGCCACAAAGATATACTGCACGAGTCCTGAATAATCAGTTTGTCGAAAAATGGCATCATGACCAGAATGCATTAATACAAAATCAGAAAGCTGAATCTGCGCGTTGGAAGCAGGCCTGGATAGATGGCGACGTAACAACGGCAAATACTTTTGTCGGTGAGGTTGCGGGCCTTATAGACGGCATTGAGTCTGCGCCTGATATCCTCAGAAACATCGGCGATCAGGCAGAAACACTCATTTCCGGATAACAACCCTTAATACCCGTAATGCCCGGGACGAAAACCCCGGGAAAAACCCGGGACGGATTTATTTAATTTCGCAGGTTTGTTTTCGCAGGAGACCAGCATCAGTCTCAACAGGAATTAGTCCCCACCAAGCTCAGCCACCACCGCCCGGGCCTTGACCAGTTGTTCTTCGCCGAGCTCAAAATAATGGGCATGACTGGCATTACGAAAAACATCCATTACCGCTCCGAAATCAGTCACTGCCTGGCGGGCAATATCAATATCTTTGATTTGTTCGGCCAGTGTTCTGCGTGCAACACCCAGGTTGGCCGTCGTCATGGCCCAGTTCATCGGCAACTGCTCGAGGGTCCATTCCATAAGCGCGTTTTCATAGGCCGCAATGGATTCCTCCAGTAACTCCCGGCTTTGCTGGCGCTCTCCCAAAGTTTGTAGCGACGCACCCAGATTATTTTGCGTCATCGCCCAGTCCTGTGGCACCCGTCCACGGGTCCGTTCTGAAAGCGCGTTTTTATAGGCCGCGACAGATTTTTCCAGCGTTCGTGGACCTTTAAGGTTTTTCCCATAGGCGTGAAACACGACCCCGAGATTGTTTAAGGTTGTAGCCCAATCCAGGGGCGCTCGCTCGCGGGTCCACTCTTTCAGCACATTGGTATAAGCTGTAATTGATTTCTTTAACAGCTTTGTTTTGCTTTGGCGTTGACCGAGGGTTTGAAGCACGGCACCGAGATTATTTTGCGTTGTGGCCCAGTCACTGGGTGTCAGCTCCTGGCTGCGTTCTTCAAGCGCGCTTTCAAATGCTTCAACCGATTTTTCCAGTAGTTCTGTGTTGCCCTGGCGCTGTCCGAGGGCGCCAAGCGCATTACCAAGATTATTCTGCGTCGTGGCCCATTCCAGCGGTACTTGATCACGTGGCCGTTCTGAAAGCGCGTCTTGAAAGGCGACTACTGCACTTTCCAGCATCTGTGGGCCACGCTGGCGTTGACCAAGGATTCCACGTGCATTGCCAAGGTTGTTTTGTGTTGTAGCCCAGTCACCGGGTCTTTCTTTTTGCGGTGCGAGGGCAATAACGGTGCTTTCATAGAGATCGATAGCCTGTTCAAGTGCAGCATTGTCCCCGAATTCGCGGCCAAGATCTTCAAGTACCGATGCACGATTGTTCTGATACTGCCATTGCAGTGACTCTTCCAGCCCCGGTGTTGTGGCGGCTGCCGCGAAAAGTTCGGCAGCGCGTTGATAATCTTGTTTGATGGCGGCAATTTGCGCTTGCTGGGCAAGGATAGAAGAAGATATTTCGGGTTCCCCTTCGTGTTCAAGATAGCGGTCGAAAGCCTTTTCATATAACTGGTTGGTGTTTTCAAGGGAAAACTGATCACCATTTTGCACTGCACCATCTGCCTGCTCAATGAGTGCGGCGATTTCAGGTTCTTTGGCAATCAGGTCAGAGAGATCAGTCTGGTTCTCACGTATTTTTTTCAGTCGCACACAGGCCTGTTTGAGAAGACCTGGAACCTGCTTTCGTGAAGCTTTCTTTCTGTGAATATGGTTAAGCAACAGCGTAAGTTCTGATGGTTCCCCCTGCAGGTCTTGCCGGGCTGCGTCAAGCTCGGCCTTATAGGTGTCGCCAGGATCAACGATTTCTTCCAATGGCTCGCCAGATCTGTCAAGATTGATATTGTTCATAAAATTTACCTGTTACCGACATCATGGGTTATTTGTAGTGGCGCTGCGAGCCGATAAAATAATAAGGAAGTGGAGGATGTAACGAACTTTTGGTGCAGTTTGCAAATTGCACCAAATTTATCTTCGATTTCCCTGTGTCCGATAGCAAGAGGATGAGAAGAATTGCTTGCTACGGTGTCTGTGGAATCCAATCCCGGACACTCTCGGGGAAAATAGAGTGTAAGTGCAGGGCGGAAAACTGCCCGCCCTGCGGAACTTTGGTTAATCGACGATATGATACACAGGTGCTTTTTCCATTGTCCATTCACCCGTTTCAGGATCGCGACGGGACAAGGTTAAACAATGCCAGTTTTCATCATCCAGTTTCAAGTGGTCGCCTCGATAGTAATAACCTGGCCACCGTGTTTCCTCACGAAACAATGTGTGCTGCGCCACCGACTGCGACGTAAGTAGACGATGCTTGAGCTCCCACGCGCGTTGAAGCTGGTGTAGGTCTTCGGCGCCAATGTGATCGAGATCTTCATCCAGCGTATCCAGCAATGCAATGCCCCTTTCCAGCAGTTTATCGTTAGTCATATAGTTTACGCCGATACCGCCAACGTATTCGTCCATGATTTTTTCGAGACGCTGAAGGCCCTGGATCGGTAAAAGATAACTGGGTGAAACCGTTCCGGCAGTGATTTCGTTGCGACCCACCCGGTAGTTTTCCAGTGGCTGGTATATGGTTTGCTTGAGATCTTCGTGCTGCTTGTCGGAGATCTGAATTTTCTCGCTACCGAGGTCATTAACGTATTTAACTGCAGCTTTTGCAGCGAGGCGGCCTTCGGTAAAGGAGCCCGAAGAAAATGCATGGGCGGTACCGCCGATGGCATCTCCGGCACCGAAAAGCCCATCGACCGTCATCATTCGATTGTATCCCCAGAAGTATTCTTCGGGAGAAAGATCCTCTGGTCCGCTTACCCATGCACCAGAACAGGTAGCATGAGAACCCATAACATAGGGT
>CAYOGN010000151.1:0-7875 GCA_964403545.1 uncultured Gammaproteobacteria bacterium | reverse complement strand
CTATTGTATAGATTGCTTCAATACCACAGAGTTCGAGTATATTGCCTGAGAAATCCAGCCAGATATCCTCAGTACCAGAAAGTCACGCGAGCTATGTTTTGACACAACATGGCGTTTACATCCAAGTGAGTTTCCGGATGGAGCGCAGGTACAATTGCAGTGACAGGTTCGGCAACTATGGGTGCGGTGGTTGCCATATAGTTATGAAATTTAAGCAATGGTGAGACATCAGTGACTATTGGTATGTACTATGACAATCTCGGTGTGCTGGTCTGTTTTGTCTGGGATGAGATACCGGCACCGACTACCTGGATCGGTGCAGCTGTCATTGCAGCGAGTGGTTTGTTCATATTTATACGGCGACAAAAACGTCAGCTGTCGTCTAAAACTTCAGAGATGGTTGTAATTGAATAGGAAAATATCCATATTGCTGGCGTCGATGCTGGTGACATTCGTCACCGGGTCAGTGCATGCCTTTTCTGTTTTCGTTGTGCCCCTGGAATCATTGCTGAATTTACCGCGCTCGGAAATTAGCCTGATCTATTCGTTGGCACTGGTATCGATTACGGTATCTGTATTATTTGGTTATCGTATTTATTCGTTAGTTGCTTCCTGGTGGTTGATTTTATCGGCCTGTTTCATCGCAGCCGCAGGTTTATATATCGCATCTATTATGACCGGGTGGTGGGTCTTGTTTGTCGGCTACAGCTTATTGTTTGGAATCAGTAATGGCATCGGCTATGGCTATACCCTGCAATTGGTAGGCCGCGAAATGCCTGAAATAAAAGGATTTGCGATGGGAGCAGTAACAGCAGCCTATGCTGTCGGTTCTATCGTATTCGCGAAAATATTTGCCCTGCGAATAGCGACCAGTTCGGTGAGCGCTGCTTTTATTTCACTTGCCATTGGGCTGGTTATTTGCGGGGTTATTGCGGCCCTGATTATGCGCATTACCGGTGCCAGTTACTCGGTTGAAAAAAATGCCCAAGATCAGCCAAAACCATCGATCGACCATCGCAGAGTGGCTCGATACTGGCTTGCTTATATGTGCAGTGTGTTCGCCGGGTTGATGGCGATTGGTCATGCCGCAGGAATCGCAATATCAAAAAATGCCAGTATCGAAGTATCGACATTGAGTGCAATGATGATAGGGATTGGTAGTGCTTCAGGAGGATTTCTTGCCGGTTGGCTGGTTGATCGGTGGCCAGCAAAGTGGTTTCTGGTGGGCTTGCCAATATTGTCGGCGATAGCACTAGTGGTCACCAGTGTTGTTGAACAGGCTACGACGGTGGTTGCGTTGTTAACGCTGGTCGGATTTTCCTATGGATCGGTAATTGCCATTTACCCGGTGGTCATTTCGAATGATTTTGCCGAAATGGGCGCCAGGATATATGGGCGTATATTCACCGCCTGGGGCTTTGCCGGTTTAGTTGCACCCTGGACTGCAGGCCTGATCTTTGACTGGAAGGCGGGATATGATCTGGCACTAATCGTTGCCGCGGCCACCGCCGTAGTCTCCGCTTTGGTAGCCGCTTCCATTAAACTGAAAAATTAAAACAGTCCGAATATCTTTTCGGATAGTGTCAGGCTTGTGATTTTCAGGACTGAAATTCTGGCTTCATCCGGTGTAGCAACGGGGAATAAACCTGCGATACATAAATTCGGTAAATTCTGTGTAGTCGACTTCTGTTTCCATTTGACGTGGATCCAGCGGTGGAGATTGGCATATTACTGGTGAAAAAATGCTATAGGGCGCGTTTGTAAATCAGGGAATACAACGCCGGAATAAACACCAGAGTCACCAGCGTCGATACCAGTAAACCGCCGACAACCGCTCTTGCCATGGGCGCCTGGGCGTCAGCACCTTCTCCGACGCCGAGTGCAAGTGGCAGCAACGCGAGAATCGTGGTCAGTGTCGTCATTAAAACCGGACGCAGTCTCTTTACGCCTGCGGCTTTCATGGCGTCACTGGCCGCAACCCCGGTGGCTTTTAACTTGCTGGCCTGGTCCACCAGTAAAATCGCATTGTTCACCACTATGCCGCCGAGCATGATGCAACCAATGCCGGACTGCAGATTTAAAGTGGTATCGGTGAGAAACAGGGTAACCAGGACACCGATTGCAGCGAATGGCACTGAAAACATCACAATCAACGGATCGATAAACGATTCATATTGGGATGCCAGGACCATATAAACCAGTAGTAATGCCAAGACCAATGACAGTAGTAATTCGTCGAATGCCCTGGCTTGTTCTTCAAACTTGCCGGAAACCTTAACTTCATAACCAATAGGTTTCGGGATGCTATCGAGTCGCGCCTGAATGTCTTTGGCAACAGACCCAAGATCACGACCTGACACATTCGCACTCACGGTGACGATACGCTGCTGATCTTTTCGTTCAATCGTAACCGGGCCAGTGCCACGGACCGTGGCCACCAAATTCCGCAGCGTTACCAGTTCACCGCCAGGGGTGCGTACCACCAGATCGAGGATTTCCTCCAAAGAACGTGTGGTCGCATTTTCCAGCTGCATCAGAATCCGATAAGAGTTGCCATCTACCCGATATTCTCCCGCTGTGGAACCTGCAACCGCAGTTTCAATCACTTCAGTGACATCTCTGACACTTAAACCAAGATCCGCCGCTTTGTCTCGATCAACCACAATTTCCTGTTGTGGAACGCCCACATCCCTGCTCAGGCGGACATCAGTAATCCCCGGGATTTCAGATATAACGTCTTCCACACGATGCGCAAGGGCGCTCAGGGTTTGCAACTCAAACCCCTTGATTTCTATATCCACACCTTCAGCATTCGGTAATATCCTTTCCAGCAGAAACTGGCCCTGTGGCGCACGTACGCGAATTTTCATTCCCGGCACCTGGCCATCGAGAATTTTCCGCAGATCTTTCGCGATCTCTGTATTGCTACGCTTGCGTTCTGCGACGGGTAACAGAGATAGCCGTATATCCCCGGTTGCCGAAGATCGTCCAAAGGTACCTGATGTCGCGACGCTGGTGACAGATGAAACCGCTTCAGGCACCGCGGCGAATACTTTCTCTTCGATCAGCCGGGTCTGCGCGTCAATGATTCCGAGCCGTGTTCCTACCTTCATCTCGCCGGTCACGCGTACTTCGCCCTCGTCACTGGGAGGAATAAACTCGGTCCCGATATGGCGAATCAAAAACAGGCTTGACGCAAATACTGCCGTAGTCAACAAAAGAGTCAGAACACGCCAGCGTAAAACCAGATCAAGCAAGTCCCGGTAAGCATGCTGGATTCCGCTCAATAACCAGCCACTTCCCTTATCGGCCGACCGGTCACTCCCGAGCATCTTCGCGGCCATCACCGGTACCAGACAGAGAGAGATGATCAGAGATCATAACAGCGAAAACATTATGACGAAAGCGAGTTCCTTGAACAACACCCCGGAAACTCCCTGCACAAAAATAAGTGGCAAAAAGATGACAAGCGTAGTCAATGTGCCAGCGATTACTGCCGAGCTGACTTCTGCGGCACCATTTACCGCGGCTTTCGATGGTGTTTCACCGATTTTCTGTTTACGCCGGAAGATGTTTTCAAGCACCACTACAGAGCTGTCCACCATCATACCGACCCCAAGGGCCAGGCCGCCAATTGACATCAGGTTCAAGGTGAAGCCACCAAGATACAGCATGGCAAAGGTGGCAATGACAGAGATCGGTATTGCCACCGAAATAATCGCGGTGCTGCGTAAATCGCGCAGAAAAAATAATAAGACAAGGATTGCCAGAGAGCCGCCATACAAAACCGATCGAGCGACATTGCTGATTGCACGCTCAATGAAATTGCCCTGATTAATAACCGGTATAACTTCAATCTGCGGGAACGCCAAATTGATTGCCTTTACCTCCTCTAAAACCTTATCGGCTACTTCAACCGTGTTTTCCCCGGGCTGTTTACGAATCGCTACGCGCAAGCCCTGTTCGCCATTCACCCGGATAATCCGCGATAAAGCCTGATAGGTATCTTCCACTGTGGCGATCTGGCGCAAAGTGATCAGTTTTTTGTCCTGACGTCCAACCACGGTATTTCTGATCTGCTCCAGGTTGCTGAATTCAGATGGCGCACGTAACGTCATTTGATAGCTGCCGTCCTGAATTTTTCCCGCAGGTAGATCAACATTGGCGTTTCGAATTGCCTGCAAAATATTATTGAGTGGTAATCCCAAAGCGTTTAGCCGGGCCGGATCAAGAGCAATTCTAACTTCTCGATTAAAACCGCCCCAGGGGTCTACCTGTGCCACACCTGGTATGCGTGATAGCCGGTAGCGGATCTGGTTTTCGACAATATCGGTTAATTCGATTGGCTCCAGCTTGCTGGATATACCGAGCAATACCACCGGGAAACTGTCGACGTCAAATTTGCTCACCCGAACATTTGTTACCTCATCAGGTAGTTCATTGATTTCGTCTTCCAATGTTGCCCGCACTTCCAGTGCGGCGGTTTCAACGTCGGTGCCCCATGCAAAACTGACCCGAACCCGGCTATTACCCTCGTATGATCGTGACGTCATTTCTACGACGCCAGGAACTGTGGCAATGATCTCTTCGACGATACGCGTCACCAGCCTTTCCATGACCAAAGGGTCAGCGCCGCTGTAACTGGTGCGCACGGTTACAGTGGGTAGTTCGATGCTGGGTAATAAGTCGATCCGCAAACGGCTGACGGCAGCCGATCCAAGTACCAGCACTGCCAGGGTGACCATCAATACCAGCACGGGTCGATTGACACTGGCGCTGGAAAGAAACACCGGGTCTACTCTTGATAGACGATTACGGCAGAGCCATCGTCCAATAATTGCTGCCCAAGAGTGACAACTTCTCTTGCATCCTCAAGCTCTAGTACCTGTATCTTTCGACCCTGTTTGATTCCAGGTTGTACGGGTTGCCAGCGAACCGAGGTTTTGTCCGTATTCAATACAAAGACACCGAATTGACTGTCCCTCGTGGTCAATGCCGATTCCGGTACCACAGTGGCATCGTCGGCACTGTTGAGTACAACATTCGCCTGTACGAACATACCGGGTTTCAGTCTCAGATCCTGATTGCTAACCTGCAGTTCAACCCGGGCCTGACGTGTTGTTTCATTGAAAGCCGGTGCAATGCGAACAAGGTCTGCATGAAATGTCTCGGTCGGATAGGCGTCCGTCTGTAGCTTGACCTTTTGACCGAGTTGTAGCAATCCGTAATCCCGTTCAGTAACAAAAAAAACGGCGACCAGTTTGTCTAGTTCTATGATTCTCAGCAATGGTTGGTTCGCACTCACTGATTCTCCTTCATCGACAAATCGCTCGGCAACGATACGTTGGTCGCTGTCGCCTTGCCATGCAGCGCTGATATTCGTGTAGTTCAATCGAATCTTCGCCGATTCGACTTCGGAAACAGATCGCGTCACCTGTGCTTTTGTGACCTGGAGATGCGCCTCGCGTACAAGGCTATTGGCGATGGCTGTGTCTTGTTCAGATTCAGAGCTAACACCCCGGTTTTTAAGTTTTTCCATGCGTGTTAACTCGCGTCTGGCGACTTCCAACAGGCTCTGGGCTTCCGCATATTTCGCCCGTGCTACTGCGAGATCTGCTTCTGCCTGGGTCAATGCCTGTTGAACCTCTGCATCGTCCAGCTTGGCAACCAGTTGTCCACGGGTCACGGGATCAGACAAACTGACATTAATCTGTTCGATCCTTCCGCCAACCTTCGGTGCAACCACAAATTCGCGGTGGGCGTTTAACGTGCCGGTAAATGTTCGAATCAGTTCAATTCTCTCACTGACAACGGCAGTTACTTCAACCGGTACCGGTTTTGTTTGTCGCTCTTGTTTGGGGGCGTCGTCGGAGGTCACTTGCAGACGTTGATAAACCGCCCAGCCAGTCGCACCGAGTCCAGAAAAAACAAGAAGTAACAGAATCGAACGGCCAATTTTCATCTGCGAAATATAACCCGAATTGGCTCCAACAGAGTGTGAATTTTATGGAAGGTTTATTTTCCTGCACTGACGATTTTCAATATTGAAGTGTTTTGTTTTGAATACGCCATCTTTACACATAACAAAACCGCGTATTGGGGATCAACGCCTGGCCGGGACTGGAATCCAGGTCATTCAGAAGGTAAGCGTTGACGTCATTTATTTTTTTTATCGTCATCATTAAAATGGAATTTCGCGTAAAATGGCGAGAGTTGATCGCGGTCAAGTATAAAATCTGCCGCACGAAATGCAATCATTTGTACAGGCGCATTTAAATTACCGCTTACAATGTCTGGCATAACCGAGGCGTCTACCACTCTAAGCCCATCCAGGCCGTGGACTTTCATTTCACCGTCTACAACAGACATTTCATCTGATCCCATTCGGCAACTGCAACTGGGGTGAAAGTCAGTGGTAGTGGTTGCCCGAACATAGTATTCAATGTCCGTATCGGTGACCGCATCCGGGCCCGGGTGCAATTCCTTACCCCTGAATTCATCAAACGAAGATTGGGCTGTGAGTTCTCGAATTCGCTTGACTGCTTCAACCAGTTCGCCCACATCAAACGGGTCGGAGAGGTAGTTAAAATGGGCAGCTGGGCGATGTGCAGGATCTGCCGATAGCAATCGTATTTCCCCTCGGCTTCTTGGGCGAAGCTGGTCGAGTTGGGTAGTAAAGCCCTGAAACAGTTTAATGTTGGTACCCTGATATTCATAATGAACCGGTGCAAAATGATATTGCAGGTTGGGAAATTCGACCGCTGAATATCCTTGAATATATCCACCAGCTTCCCAAATATTTGAAGCCACAAATCCCTTTCGGGTTAACAACCATTGTAGACCTGCTGCAAGTTGTCGCAGTGGATTTTTAAAATTGTTGAAAGTGACGGGCTTTGTGCACTGTTGAATGACGTTAACCGATAGATGGTCCTGTAAATTCTGGCCAACCCCCGGCAGGTGATGCACTGATTTCACGCCATATTCCTTGATATGACCAGCGGGGCCGATACCTGAGAGCATCAATAGTTGTGGTGATTTTACTGCCCCCGCACAGACAATAACTTCTTTCCCCGCATGGGCTCTCTGCGTTTTACCCTTGTATTGATATTCAACTCCTGTGGCACGGCCATTATCAATAATCACCCGATTAACCAACGCCCGTACCTTTAGTGTCAAATTGCCTCGGGAAAGGGCAGGCTTTAGATGCGCGACCGCAGCGCTGGATCGGCGGCCATTTTTCGTGGTGCTGTCAAGACGTCCAAGTCCTTCGGGTCGGTATCCATTTAAATCATCGGAATTGCCCTGTCCGGAAGTTTCGCCTGCCTCAAAAAATGCGTTGAAAAGCGGGTTTTGCAATTTTCCTTTGGTAACACCCAGCCGACCGTCCGTACCGCGCCAGTCATTTGGGCCACGATCTGAACTTTCACATTTCTTGAAATAGGGCAGGCAATCAGCATAGGTCCAATTTGGTAAATTATGGTTGCTTGCCCAATAATCGTAATCTTTGGGATGCCCGCGCATATACACCATGGAATTAATTGACGATGAACCGCCGATTACTTTGCCCCGAGGCAGCGTAATATTTCGATCTACAAGCTCTGATTCTTGTTCACTGTCGTAATTCCAGTTTATGCTCGGGTCCTTATACGCACGATGGACGCCGGCGGGCATGTGAATCATTAACTTATAATCCATTGGACCCGCTTCCAAAATCAGAACCTTGTTAATTGTATCTTCACTCAACTCGTTGGCGAGGACGCACCCGGCAGAGCCCGCACCAAGGATTATGTAGTCGAATTCCTGGTTGCTATTCATGTCTGGGTTCCGTACAGGAAAATTAACTTTTCAGGTTGAAGTTTTGACCGAATTTTCCCG
>CAYOGN010000150.1:0-4030 GCA_964403545.1 uncultured Gammaproteobacteria bacterium | reverse complement strand
ACTGTTGATTACCTGATCCGGAGTGGACAATGGAGCGTAAACAATTACCTGATTAGCGCCATATGCCATTGCTGACGCGATCAGATCCAATCCGATTGAGCCAATTTCTTCCACCATCATCGGCACCACATGCTCCGGCAGCAGTGCACCGTAACTGGTCACAAATTCGGCACCGCGTTCGTTATCGTAAATGAGCAAGGTTATGCTCCGATTATCAGTGGCCTTGCGTAAATCTCGCGTCATCATGCGCAGGAACTCAATCTGTTCTTCTGCCCCGGGATAGCGATAGCTGATCGCTCCGGAAGGGCAACTGCTGGCACAAGTGCCGCCACCCTGACAAAGATGAGGATTCACCTCAATTTGCTCTCCAATTGAAATAATGGCATCCGTAGGACAGGCCTCGATACAGCGGTTACAGCCCTTAATGCCACTGCGGCCATGGGCACAGATATCAGGGTTGTAGTCGAAGAATTTGGGTTTTTCGAATTCTCCGATCTGCTCCGGTATTTGTCCTATGGCCTGATCCAGCTTGAGTCGATCCGGATCTTCCTGTTGGCTTCCAACATGATAATAACCTGGCGGCTTGATGGCAGCAGTGATCAGCGGCACATCACTGCAATCGATAATATGGTCAAACAGCCCATTGTGAATACCCATCAATTTTCCCAGATTTTTTCCGTCATCACTCTCCCCTGAAGCGAGATCCTGGCCCAGTTGCACGCTAAATCGACCAAGATACCCGGTTAACTCCAGAGGGCCTGCATTCCAGACATTCCCTGCTTTGGACGGCGAAGTTAGATCCGCCGGAATAGCGATAAATATCTGTAGACGATCACCGAATCTGGATTCAATGGACCGAGCCTGATCCTGCTCCGCAATGATCAGTACCCGATTGGAGGAGACATAGGCGACCTTGGTGGTGGGCGTTGGGGACCAGGCAATGGATGTCAAAACCTGGCTCCGTGCCCGACCAGCTTCCGTTGTTTGCGATAAATCCAGCCCGATAGTGTCGAGATAACTTGTCATACTGGCTTTGGTTTGTTGACTGATGTTGTGTTTGACTGATCCAGCTCCCGGGTTTGGTCGTCCCGGCAATGTTGTTGCTTATCGACTGACTGATCACTTTGGGTAGAATCTTCCGCCATGGCAATTGATTCGTTACCTGGTTTCAATTTATCCCTCTCGGGATCATCGTAACTCGATCCATCTTGCTCCAGGTTATTCCCCCCTGGATCATCGGTCTTTAACTGATCCTGTTGCTGCTCTGTTTCCTGTACTGCTGCATCCTTCCCCTGTTCAGACAACTCTATACGCTCCTTATCTGCCAGTTCCTCTGCCTTTCGTTTGCGCTCTTCCGCCAGTTCCATCTGATGCTTCATATCACAGGTGACGATATCACCGAGGGCCGGAAAATTGGTGAAATCATCGTCGTAGTCGTCCAGACCGTCACGTATATTGAATCCGGCACCGGCAAACAGTTTGCGTAAAGCCATCTTGCGTAACCTGTCACTTACCCCGGGCGACATAAAGCCGCTGTAGTCGCTACCCTCACCAAGCTCTTCTATCTCAGGCATATCTTCATCGGTCAGAGCCGTTTCCTGTTGATTTTCTTCGCCACCATTGGTCGCCGACTGATCCGCTTCTACGGTGGTCAACATGCGCCCCGTGGTAGTACTGGGCGTAATCGTGTTGAGTGGAATGGGTTCCACCGGTTCCAGAGATTCGGTGGCAGCAATTGTTTTTGCGGTTATTTTGTTCTGCTGTGCCGATTGCTTGCGCCTGGACCATCGTGACAAAAACTTTTTTTTCCCACTATTTTCATGAATTTCTTCCTCATGAGAGGGGTCATCGTGATCAGGGCTTTCGATCATTCCCGCCTCCAGCATACAGTGAATCTTCCAGCCAATCTTTGCGTTTGCGTTTTTTCTTCAATTCCGGCTGATAGTGACTGACCACATAGCGCTCCAGTAAATCTCGAATTTCAGCCGGCATCGAAGCCGACAGAACGATATCATCAGACTCCAGATAGCCGGTCGCTTCATCCTGGTTCACGGTAACAATTACCGGCGTGATCTCCCTGTCGCCCTGCTCACCATCGCAGACCACAAACAGGTAGGGATCAGCGGACAGGAGGTTATACCAGTATCCTTCACTGCCATCCTTGAACAGGTCAATTCGCAAACCGCCATGGAATGTACGTTGGGTTGCACCGTTGTCGTGAATAGTCACTTGCCGATGGTGAGTTCGGATGTTTTCTCCAGCGACCACGGCAAATAGCCGCCACGATGGATAGGCCCATCTTTTATCGGGATCGATATGGCGCTCCAATACTACCGCCACAGGGATGGAAACCCGTGACTCGGTCTCCACAACATCGGAAAGGCCGATCATTTATCTCTATTCCTCAATGCGAATACTTTCTGCAATATCGACATTCAGGTTCAGCTGCCCAACGGACAACGTCATGGTTGCATCAATGACGTCACCGACTTTAATAGAGCCATTTTCCAGGCCCTCTCTGATCGCCTGATCCAAACTGCGCTGGGAAGTAATGCCCGTTTTTTTAAGAAACTTTCGAATCTGCATATTCAACGCGTCTTCATTCATGATTTTGCTACTGTGAAACCGGATGCCAAGGATAGAGGGAAAATAAGGCAATGTACATCAAATTAAATCTCCTGTTGCCAGTAGTTCAGCACCCCAGGAAAATTGTTTCCCCCGACCCAATGTCAGTTATTATTGAGCCCCTTTCTCTCCAGCTAACAAATGTCCATCGTGGGTACCATTGAATCAACAAAAATTGGGTCATCGAGCCCAGGTCCCGTGATGAGCGACAATGGGCTCGAATCAATCCATCGGGTAGACGCACTGGATCAGTATGGCAATAAAAGTGAGATCAACATTGTTGGCGAAGTTCCTCTCACAATCAAGGTGGATGGCCAGGAACTGGTAACCCTGATGACCCTGGGTGCGCGACCGGAACTATTGGTACTCGGTTATTTGCGCAATCAAACCCTGTTCGAGGATCCAGCTGAAATTCGTTCTATACAGGTGGACTGGGAACGTGAACTGGCTGAGGTAGAAACCGTTCAGGGCAATGGCATCGTCGGCATCGACACCAGCAAACGAACCATAACCACGGGTTGCGGCCAGGGCACCATCCTCAGCTGCACCCTGGATAAACTGTACGAGCACCGTTTACCAGACATCAAGATTCGCCAGTCCGAAATATATAGCGTCCTGTCACAGGTTAAAAATCACAATAAGATTTATCGCGCCGCCGGTTCGGTTCATGGTTGCGGGTTATGCAAGGACGGCGAAGTGATAATGTTTGTCGAAGATGTTGGCAGACACAACGCCATGGATACCATATCCGGTGAAATGTGGCTTAACGGGTTCAGCGGCTCTGACAAGGTCTTTTACTCCACTGGCCGCTTGACCTCGGAGATCGTTATGAAGTCTGCGCTAATGGGAATTCCGGTCCTGATTTCGCGTAATGGAACAACTCATATGGGATTCGAGTTGGCGCAGGAATTGGGCGTAACCCTCATTGCCCGCGCCAAAAGCCGTCATTTCGTTGCACTCAATTCCGACAATATTATTTTTGACGCCATACCAACGTAGTCTGGTCTGCAGCTTCTAATCCTGACGGCTCTGAATTAACTTGGGCGAATGATATGACGTCAGTCAAACACCCATTGCTCCTGATTGCGGAACCCAACAGTTATCGTATTGCCGCCTATCTTGCTGCGGCAACAAGGATGGGACTGGAATGCCTGATTGCTTCCCGTGGTGACTACTCGCTAATTTCCGAAGTGCACGATGGCCTTCATGTGGATTTGACGAATCAGGAGTCGGCGCTGAACACCATTTTGGAGCAAGCCGGAATTACTCCTTTTATCGGTGTAATCGGCATTGATGACAGCACTGTTGAACTGGCAGCAAAAGTAGCGCAACAACTTGGATTCCCCCATAATGCTCCAGGTGCCACCCGGTTGACCCGGCGAAAAGATCTGGCACGGGCGCATCT
>CAYOGN010000149.1:0-5580 GCA_964403545.1 uncultured Gammaproteobacteria bacterium | reverse complement strand
GATCATTACTCCCTGCTGCAGGCAATCTGCAGCAATACCAGCAGCCACTGATTCGTCCACAGGCTCTTTGGTTTTTCGATCATTAACCAGCTCGACACCCAAAAACAAGCCTTTACCGCGAACATCACCGACCATTTCATACTTGTCCTTGAGCTCGTGGAGTTTGTCCATCGTGTAGTCGCCCATTTTAGTTACATTATCAAGCAAGTTCTCCTGTTCGATAATCCGCATATTCTCAAGGGCAGCGGCCGGCCCACCAGCGCAACCTCCAAAAGTACTGATATCACGAAAGAAGTGCATTTTATCGCTGGGATCCGCAAGAAACTCATCAAACAGGTCTTCGGTAGTGACAGTACAGGAAATTGCCGCATAACCACTGGCCACGCCTTTAGCCATAGTCACTATATCGGGCTTGACGTTGTAATGTTGATATCCGAACCACTTACCGGTTCGACCCATGCCGCACACCACTTCATCCATATGAATAAGTACGCCGTATTTAGTGCAGATTTCCTGAACAGTTTCGAAGTAACCCTCAGGAGGTGTGATAACACCACCACCTGCAGTAATCGGTTCTAGAATGACCGAACCTACGGTATCCGGACCTTCTTCAAGAATAACCCGCTCAAGTTCCTTTGCCGCCTGAACACCATAATCGGGATCATCGCCATTTTCTGCTCTGTAAGCCATGCAGTGCGGGAATTCTACGAATCCGGGAGTAAACGGACCGTACTGATCCTTACGCTGAATCTGTCCGGTTGCGCTTAACGCAGTAATAGTAGTGCCGTGGTAATCACGATCACGATAAATAACTTTGTGTTTCTTGCCATCATTTTTCAACGCAGCAAGTTGGCGAACCAGCTTAAAACCTTTTTCGTTAGCCTCAGAGCCGGAATTTGAAAAATATACCCGGTTTAATCCCGGCATTTTATCAATTAGTTGATCAGCAAACTTGGCACCGGGGATATTTCCCGCTGAGTTTGCAAAATAGCACATTTTTTCAAGCTGATCACGGACAGCATTGGCAATACTGGTACGTCCATAGCCAACGTTTACAGTCCATACGCCTCCAGACACCGCGTCCAGATATTCTTTGCCGTTAATATCGCGTACTCGCAGGCCTTCGCCTTCGACGATAATCATGGGCGCACCTTCCTGTATCGGTTTTTGCTGGGAAAGATGATGCCAAACATAAGCTCTGTCACTATCAACGATAGCGGCTGCGTCTGCGGGGGTTTCAATTGCTCTGTTCATTTGGAAATACCGTAATTTATGTATGGAATTTATCAATGACTGACAATACTCTGACCAGGTAAAGCACCAATAGAGCCAGTTCTCAAAATTACATTGTACCAGCATCAAATATTAACTTAATCAAGGATAAATCTTTGTAGGGTGAACCTTCCCGAGTACAATCAGGTTATGGACGTTTCACATATATTTGACCCCCTGAATGATGCCCAGCGAGAAGCGGTTGCCGCACCTCCTGGACCGTTGCTTGTACTTGCCGGTGCCGGTAGCGGTAAAACCCGTGTTTTAACTCACAGAATTGCCTGGTTAATTCAAGGGCTACAGGTTTCTCCATTGTCTATCATGGCCGTAACCTTTACCAACAAGGCATCCCGGGAAATGCGAGGGCGAATTGAAGAATTACTTCAAATTCCATCGAGTGGACTGTGGATGGGTACATTCCACGGCCTTTGTCATCGCCTTTTGCGTATGCATTACGAGGAAGCGGGTCTTCCTGAAAGCTTTGAAATTCTCGACAGCGACGATCAATATCGCTTGATTCGAAGGGTGCTGCGAGAACTGGATCTTGATGAAGCCTATTGGCCACCCCGCCAGTTACAGTGGATGATTAACAACCACAAAGAAGAAGCGCGCCGGCCAGAGCATCTCCCCATGGGTAATGACAGCCAGCAACAGACTCTTTATAGAGTATACGCAACTTATGAAGAATTATGTCGCAGATTCGGTCTGGTGGATTTTGCTGAAATCCTGCTTCGCACGCTGGAATTGTTTAGAAACAATCAGACAATTCGTGAAACCTACCAGAATCGATTCGAGCACGTGTTAGTAGATGAGTTTCAGGATACCAACACCATTCAATATCAATGGATCAAACTTATCTCCGCGAAACATAAAAACCTGTTTGCGGTGGGTGACGATGACCAGTCCATATATGGGTGGCGAGGAGCGAAGGTAGAGAATGTTCTAAGTTTTGAAAAAGACTTTGTCAATGCGGCGGTGTTTCGGCTTGAACAAAATTATCGTTCGAGTGGCAATATTCTAAATGCTGCCAACGCGGTGATATCCCACAACTCCGGAAGACTAGGCAAAGAACTGTGGACCGATGAAGCGGATGGTTTACCAATCCGGCTGTATGCTGCAAGTAACGAAATTGATGAAGCGCGGTTCGTTGTCGACAGCATTCAGGGCTGGGTAGAGAACGGGAATCGAAGAGATGAAACTGCAATCCTGTATCGCTCAAATGCCCAGTCAAGAGTATTCGAGGAGCAGTTGTTGACCCGGGGAATTCCCTACCGTGTATACGGGGGATTACGATTCTTTGAACGGGCTGAAATCAAGGATGCCCTAGCCTACCTGCGCCTGATCGCCAACCGTGAATCAGACCCTGCATTTGAGCGAATAGTTAATCTACCGACCCGGGGAATTGGCAACAAAACCCTGGAAGTTGTTCGAGAGCTTGCCCGGGAGCGCCAGATATCGATGTGGCAGGCATCCACTGTGATCGTAAAAGAAGGCGGTTTGTCACCCAGGGCATTGTCCGCCATAAGTGGATTTCTGGAACTTATAACTCAAATTGCTACGGATACCGCCGATCTTGAGCTTGGTGAAATCACCGATCACGTGATTAAACAAAGTGGTTTACTGGATCACTATGGTAAGGACCGCAGTGAAATGGCCCAGGCCCGGGTGGAAAACCTTGAAGAACTGGTTAATGCAACCCGAAACTTTATTCCTGATGAAAACGAGGAACTCGATGAATTATCACTGTTTCTCGCCCATGCCGCATTAGAAGCCGGTGAAGGCCAGGCTGAAGAATGGGAAGACTGTGTTCAGTTAATGAGCTTGCATTCGGCCAAGGGTCTGGAATTTCCCCTGGTATTTTTGTGTGGACTGGAAGAAGGGCTTTTCCCCCATCAACGCTCTATTGAGGAAGATGGCCGGCTCGAGGAAGAGCGCCGACTTTGTTACGTGGGCATGACCCGGGCGATGCAACAGCTGTATATCTGCTACGCCGAGATTCGCCGATTGTACGGAAAAGAGAATTATACTCAGGCATCGCGGTTTCTTTCCGAAATTCCCGATGAATATGTCGAGGAAATTCGCACGTCACGAATCAGTCAGTCGACGTTTCGCGGTGGGTCAAGAAACCCTGCAAGCATGGCCGCTACGGTCGGATTCAACGGTCTGCAACCTGGCAAAGCTGTCCGGCACCAGAAATTCGGTGAAGGAATGGTGGTGAATTTTGAAGGACAAGGGGCTCATGCCCGAATCCAGGTGAATTTTGTGGATGCCGGGCCGAAATGGTTGATCTGTGCGTATGCTAATCTAGAGCCGATATGAAAGTACGCTAGCTTGACTAATAGATATTAATTTGCGTAATTTATTTACGACCTAAGCTCTGACTTCTACAAGTGCTCTGGTTTTATCTCGCGGGTGCGAAACCGAATGAGAAATAGAAGAAGGAGCTAAAGTTCTGATTTCGCCACTTCTAATTTCATTTAATGGAGTGCGATGGTCGAAGCGCATGTTTACCCGGGGTTCATTCATCGAATCTTCCGGGGACTCAATGGTAGCCATCCAGTGGAAGCAAGGGTTATCTACCTGATAGGGACGTAGTGGAGCGGTGATCAGTTCAGGGTGCTCGTAGAGCATCTCGTCGGTGACAGGAATGAAAACTTTGTGATTCATCGATTTACCCTCTGGAATCGTATTCAGGCTATTAACTTAATTTTAGCGGAGTTACTTCCCAACAATTAGGTGATTGATCCGTAAGGGCCTATTACACTCTTTTTGGATGGCGTGAGGGGGGGTAATTGATGGTAATATTATGGTAGTAATCTGGTCTAATTCGCTATATTTTCGGCTATTCCGATCCGGTATACTGCCTAGGACTTTACCGTGTAATTTATTTTAAAAGGAGACAAAATGTCGAGAACTATTGCCATTGTTGAAGATGACGCTGATCAGCGGGAAAATTATTCTGATGCACTGGAATCTCAGGGTTATGTTGTGCAGACCTATGCCAATAAAAACCAAGCGCTTGAAGGCTTCAACCAGTCCCTTCCGGATCTGGCTATCTTGGATATTATGCTCGAAAATGAGATTGACGGCGGTTTTGACCTGTGTCGGGAGCTTCGACATCGGAGCCCGCAATTACCCATTATTTTTCTCACCGCCCGGGACAGCGATATTGACCGGGTATCTGGTTTACGACTGGATGCCTGGGACTATATTACCAAACCGGTAAATCTGCAGTTTCTCGCGGTCCGTGTGTCATCCCTGTTCCGGATCGCTTCTTCAGTTCAAAGTGAATCCGAACACCCGTCCGCGCTGGTACTGGGCGATCTTGAAATTGATCAGAACAGCATGTCAATAAGCTGGCGTGGGCATCTACTTCATCTGACGCTGACAGAGTTCTGGTTGATTGAAGCACTGGCCCGAAATCCCGGTCACGTAAAAACCTATGAAGCCCTGATGCAGACAACACGCCAGAGTTATGTGGAAAAAAATACCATCAACGGTTATGTACGTCGAATTCGCAAGAAATTCAAGGAAGTCGATTCTTCGTTTTCAATGATCCAGACGGTGTTCGGGGTCGGGTATCGTTGGCAGCCCGACTAGTTTATCCAGGAATTTTCTGGAACGAATAGCCATGTTTAGGACCCTTCGCACACTCAGCATTCGATCCAAGTTACTCTGGATTGTACTGGCATTGCTGGTCATTCCCTGGATGGGTTATTACTATGCCCTGGAAATGAAACGATTTCTGGTTCAGGGGCAACAGGACGCATTGCTCCTTACTGCCAACGGAATCGCTACAGTCCTGAATGATCGGTCAGACCTGTTTAATCCTGAAACCGGTGTCCCTGAGGTGCTTGGCGAGGAAAATGATCTATACGCTCATGAGCTCGAAAGCTTGGTTCAACTTGATGGCAAAGTGACGGACTGGGAAACCGTTCAGCAACATGCCAGCTACTATACTGGTGACGAACTTCTTTACTGCAGTCCGGATTACGACCCGGATTCGTTTTCCCTAAAGAATATCATAGGCCATTTTGAAAATTATCTGTATGCGTTATTTGAGGTAAATGATAGTCAGCTGGTTTATCGAGACCCTGAGCGATTCTCGCTGGATTCCAGCGACCAGATAAGAATGTTGATCCAGCGCCCAAACGGAACGCTGGAACATTATCTGTTAATCGCTGCACAGCCGGGTAGAATGAGCGCATTCCTGGTAGATGAGGACTGGAAACTCCCCCTGGAAGGTGATGATGTCACCGCATTCACCGCGGAAATGGCGGAAACCGAATGGGGGTATCGAATCGAATT
>CAYOGN010000148.1:0-18370 GCA_964403545.1 uncultured Gammaproteobacteria bacterium | reverse complement strand
GCTATACATGGTGTTGATGAATGCCAATATTGCCGAACGGGCAGGCGACTTTATTCATCCAAACATCAAATTTGATATGACCGTTGCGGTGATGGGTATGATGGTGCTTGCGATCGCGGTATACCGTTCGCTGGGATTACCGTTGGTGATTGTGGCCGCTATTTTGGTCAGCTTTGTATTTATTGGTGGTGGTAATTGGGGGGGGGCTTCATTTGTAAAAGGAATGTGGCATTTCTGGATGCAGGAGGAAGGCGTATTTGGAAAACCGCTTGCCGTATCGACCCAGACAATTTTTTTGTTTGTCCTGTTCGGTGCTATTCTTGAAAAGGCGGGCGCAGGCGGTTATTTTATAAAAATCGCTTTTGCCATGCTTGGACACCTCAAGGGCGGACCGGCAAAGGCGGCGGTTATCGCGTCCGCATTGAGCGGTTTGTATTCTGGCTCGTCCATTGCCAATACGGTTACCACGGGAACATTCACCATCCCTTTGATGAAGCGTACCGGATTTTCCGCGGAGAAAGCAGGGGCGGTGGAAGTTGCATCGTCTACCAATGGTCAATTGACACCGCCGGTCATGGGTGCTGCCGCGTTCCTGATCGCTGAATTTACCGGTGTCGAATATACCCAGTTGTTAAAGCACGCCCTGCTACCAGCACTGGTTTCCTATATCGCGCTGGTGTATATCGTTCATCTTGAAGCCTGCAAACTCGACCTGAAAGGTCTGAAAAAGCCGCCAAGTTCACTAACATTTGCTGGCAAGCTGATCGGATTCCTTGGTGGATTTATCGCTATCTCCGTCATGTTTTTGATTGTCTACTTCACCCTGGGTTGGGTTAAGGTTGTATTTCCCGGGTTATCTGTCTATGCGGTGATGGCAATATTATTTGTTGCATTCTTGATATTAGCCTATGTCGCGTCGAAGCGTGATGACCTGGAAATGGATGATCCGGAAGCACCGATCACGGAGTTACCCCCGGCCGGTGCAACCGCAGTAACAGGGTTATATTATCTGTTGCCAATCATATTGCTATTGTGGTGCATACTTCCTTCACCGGAGCGCCTGTCAGCACATTTGTCAGCATTCTACGCTTGCCTGGCGATGATATTTGTTTCGTTTACCCAACATGCCGTTAAAGGAATGTTTCGTGGAGAAGGCGGGTATGGCGCAAAATTCAAACATGGGTTTGATCAGGTGGTAAATGGCATGATCGCCGGTGCAAGAAACATGATTTCAATCGGCATTGCAACCGCGGCGGCAGGCGTGATTGTTGGCTCAATTTCTCTGACCGGTGCCCATGGTATGGTCGGCGAATTTGTCGAATTCCTTTCTGGCGGTCACCTGTTGTTAATGCTGGTGTTGGTTGCTTTAATGAGCCTGATCCTGGGAATGGGTCTGCCGACCACTGCAAATTACCTGGTAGTTTCCAGCCTGATGGCACCTGTTATCGTCGCCCTGGGTGCAAAATCAGGTTTGATTGTGCCGCTTGTTGCAGTTCATTTATTTGTCTTTTACTTTGGTATTCTGGCAGATGATACGCCGCCGGTGGGGCTTGCTGCTTACGCCGCCGCGGCGATATCAAAAGGAGACCCAATCCAGACAGGTATACAGGGTTTTGCCTATGACATTCGAACTGCGCTATTGCCATTCCTGTTTCTTTTTAACACTGAGTTGTTACTCATTGATGTGGGGCCGATAAAGGCAATATTTGTGTTTGTGATAGCGACGGTGGCGATGATGTTATTCGCCGCCGCCACCCAGAGCTGGTTCCTTACCCGGAGCAAAATCTGGGAATCTGTCATCTTGCTACTGGTAGCGTTCACCCTGTTCCGTCCAGGATTCTGGCTTGATATTGTATCCCCTCCATTCGATGAACTGGCGGGATCCGAGGCCTTTATACAAGCAGAAGTTTTGCCTGATGGTGCGACTATGCGGGTAAAAATAAGTGGCCCGGATTTCGATGACCCCGACGAGGAGAACCATACCAATCTGATCTTGTCGCTGGGAGATCAGACTGACGCAGAATCACGATTTATGCAAGCCGGTTTAATGGTACTGCAGGAAGAGGATAAGTTATTGGTCGATGGTCTGACCTGGGACTCAAAGCACAAACAACTCGATAGTTTGTTTTCCATCGGTGACCCGGACCATCCCATGTTTATCGATAAAGTGCTGCTGAAAAGAGAGCGGGTCGCAAAGGAATGGTTTTATCTGCCTGCAATACTGTTACTGGGGTTGATAGTCATGATGCAGAAAGGACGTATTAAAAAATATGGTCAGCCTGAGCCGATCAAAGACAACTGAATATGGAGAAACTGACAATGTATAAGAAAATCCTTGTTCCAGTTGATTTGGGACGCGAAAAAAGTGCTGTGAAATTGTGTCGCGTAGTTACTGAATTGAGCGGTGAAGACACTCAGATCAAACTGGTTTCTGTAGCACCAGGTTATGGTTCCCCGCTGGTCGCCTCGTTTTTTCCTCCCGATGCACAGGGAAAAGCGTTGGCCGGGATGTTGGACATTTTGACAAAACTTGCTGATACCAATTTAAGTGGTAACGTGTCAGTGAAGGTTCGGGACGGTAAACGGGCCAAAGAAATTCTTGCGGAAGCGGACGAATGGTCAGCAGATTTAATTGTTGTGGGTAGTCGCAAAAAACATTCAAGAGGCGGGCAGCGAGTGCTTGGTTCATGTAGTAGCAGTGTGGCAGATCAGGCGCAGTGCGCTGTATTAATAGTGCGTTAACAGAATTACCAATATTCCCCCTGAAAGTCAGCAAAATACTGGCTTTACGGCTGTTAACTGCCGCATTCATTCAAACACACAACGATACCAATGAACTGTATCCCCAAATGATCTGTTATGGCCGATGTCGATGAAGCTGCTGACTTTCTGCACCAAAATCGGACTCACCAACGCGTTGTAGATAATATCCCCAGGCCCATTTATCCGGCAACCGAAGAGCAGGCCTATCAGGTACAGGCAAGGCTGGTGTCCATGCTGACCAATCAATTCAGTTCTCAGGTTTGTGGTTACAAACTCGCATGTACCAATTCCATGGCGATGGAGTTACTTGGAGTCAGTGGACCCTTCTCGGGACGAATATTCAGTCATTCAACCCATCAAAGTGGTACTGCCCTGAAGGCAAATCACTTTGTGCGGCGGGTGGTGGAACTGGAGTTTGCCTTTGTTTTGGGGGAAAACGTGCCGTCCTCCAAAGTGCCATATACGGCGCAGACTATCCAGCCGTTTGTTAGCGGGTTTATCCCCGGCATTGAAATCGTAGATCATCGCTTCACCGATTTTACCCGGGCAGGAGGAAATGCGTTGATTGCAGACAATGCAATTCACGGCGCCAGCGTTCTGGCAGATCCGGTTACTGACTGGAAGTCTGTGGATTTATCCCGACATCCAGTGAACCTGATTGTGAACGGGAAAAGTTTTTCTCGCGGTACTGGACAAAATGTGCTTGGTAATCCAATGAGTGTCGTGGCATGGCTCGCTAATCATCTTCAAACCAGAGGGCGTCATCTGAACGCAGGTGAGCTTATTACCACTGGAACTGCCTGCGATATTTATGAAGCCGTAGCAGGCGACAAAATATGCGCCGATTTTAATAAACTTGGATCTGTTTCAATGTCATTTATCTAAGGCGACCTTTACGACCTGTTTTGCATCCAGTTTAAGATATAAATATAATTCAGGCTTACTTTTTGATTCCCTAAACGCAACGCTTTATGACAACACTCGCATTTTTTGAAGGTGAAATTGTTCCCATCGACCAGGCAAATATCAGTATCACCAATCATACCCTCCACTATGGAACCGGGTGTTTTGCGGGAATCCGGGGGTATTGGAATGACACCCGACAACAGCTTTATATTTTCAGGTTAGCTGACCACTATACCCGCTTTCTAAATAGTGCCAAACTATTGCACAGCGTGATCGACTACAGCAACAAACAGTTGCAGGAATTCACCCTTGATCTGGTAAGACGTGAGTGCTGGCAAGAGAACGTATATATCAGGCCTATAGCCTATAAAGACGAAGGCGTATTTCGGGTATGGTTACATGATGCCAATGATAAAGTTGCGATTTTCAGCCAACCAACCGGTGGTTACCTCCCGGCTGAGGAGGGTATTTCGGCTTGTGTCAGCAGTTGGCGCAGGGTTGACGATACTGCTATACCGGCCAGAGGCAAAATTAACGGCACCTACGTAAATAGCTCTCTGGCGAAGAGCGATGCATTACTGAGCGGATTTAACGAAGCCATCCTGTTGAATCAGGATGGTCATGTTTCCGAAGCAACTGCGGCGAATTTCATGATGGTTCGTGATGGCAGGTTGATTACACCTCCCATTACCTCCAATCTGCTGGAAGGAGTGGTACGCAGATCATTGATTGAGCTCGCCAGAGACAGACTTGGCATTGTTGTAGAAGAACGTGAAATTGACCGCTCGGAACTATACATGGCGGACGAAGCTTTTTTCTGCGGCACCGGGGTACAAATGGCAGCCGTGTCCAGTATTGATCATCGCCAAATCGGAGATGGTAAAACAGGCCCCGTTACATCTCGGTTAGGAGACTTGTTTTTTCGGGTTTTAACTGGAGAGGAACCGGATTACCAGCATTGGATAACCCCTGTTTATTGACAATCACGTTCCAAATACGCGGTGCTCCTACAGTGCTGTAGCGATAAACTTCAGTGCACCTCTGTTAATTGTGGGCGAGAAAGATTGAGAACCAAAACTTTCAGGATCAAGGCGAATTTTGCACGTAATAGCCAGCTATTGCGAAGGATTTCAACGCAGATACTGGATATTTTGGACTCAAGGTTTCCGTTCATCAATTTATAGATGCCCTTCAATTTACTATTTACCTGCCATGACCGATCATCGTTATTCAACCTTGTTTGAACCCGTTCAAATCGGTCCCAAAACAGCAAAAAATCGTTTTTACCAGGTTCCCCACTGCAATGGCGCGGGGCATCGCTGGCCTCAAACAATGGCTCATATGCGCGGTATGAAAGCAGCAGGAGGCTGGGGCGTTGTCTGCACCGAAGAGTGTGAAATCCATCCAAGCAGTGATCTCTCCGGTTTTACCGAAATGAGATTGTGGGATGACAGTGACTTGCCTACCCACTTACTGATGACCGAAAAAGTGCATCAGCATGGCGCTCTGGCCGGTATTCAGCTGGTACACACCGGTCAAGATGCGGGCAACCGATATACCAGAACACCTGCGCTATCGCCATCGGGAGGCGCAAGTGGCTGGGAAGACCCGATCCAGACCCGCGCGATGTCAAAACGTGATATCAAGGAACTCCGTGGTTGGTACAGGGAAGCAGCGATCAGGGCAAAACGGGCTGAATATGATATTGTGTACGTGTATGCGGCCCACAATGGCCCCATACTCAGTCATTTCCTGCAATCGCGTTACAACCACCGCAGTGACGAATATGGAGGCAGTCTGGAGAACAGGGTTCGTTTGCTTAGAGAAGTACTGGAAGATACTAAAGATGCGGTTGGTGATAGCTGCGCTATCGCCTTACGGTTTGCCGTGCATGATTTTAACGATGCATATTTACACTATGACAAGGAAGGTCGGGAGATTGTAGAAATGCTAGCCGATCTTCCCGATCTGTGGGATGTCAATGTGTCTAACTGGCGGCACGATTCTCGCACCTCTCGCTTTGGAGAAGCTGGTCACCAGGAAAAGTACATCAGCTTTGTTAAACAGGTAACCAGCAAACCGGTTGTCGGTGTCGGTCGGTTTACTTCACCCGATACAATGGTATCCCTGATCAAGAGAGGTATTCTCGATTTTATTGGCGCCGCACGCCCCTCAATTGCAGACCCGTTTTTACCGCAAAAAATAGAACAAGGCAGGGAAGATGAAATACGCGAATGTATCGGTTGCAACATATGCACCACCGGTGATTATTATTCGGTCCCGATTCGGTGCACCCAAAACCCGACTATGGGCGAGGAATTTCGCAAAGGCTGGCATCCGGAGATCATTGCGCCTGCTGAATCTGACGATAACATTCTGGTTATCGGAGCCGGCCCTGCAGGTCTTGAGTGCGCTCTAGCGCTGTCAAAAAGAGGTTACTCAATCGTCCTCGCGGAAAAAGATCAGACATTGGGCGGTCGATTAATATTTGAATCACAACTACCCGGGCTGGCCGAGTGGAAACGCGTTATCGATCACCGTATCTATATGCTTGGCCAGAAGCCCAATGTAGACACCTACCTGGAAAGTGAGCTGGACGCTTCGGATGTGCTCGATTTTGGGTTTCAAAGAGTGGTACTGGCCACTGGCGCAAGATGGCGGACTGATTGTGTCGGGCGAAGTATTTTGCAACCACTGAAAACTATAGAAGAGGTAAACATATTATCTGTAGATCAAATTCTGCACGGCGATAGTGCCAGTGGCCATGTTGTGGTCTACGATGATGACTATTACTATATGGCAAATGTTATCGCGGAAAAACTGATCCACGATGGCTGCACGGTGACCTATGTTACCCCAGCTTCATCGGTGGCTCCCTATACAGAGGCAACTCTTGAGTCAGACCGGATTCATGGTCGATTGCTGAAACTGGGTGTTACCGTAATATGTCATCACACTATTCATTCAGCGAATGCTGAGACAATTTTATTACGTTGTGAATTCAGTGACAAAATTATAACCATCAACAGCAATACCCTGATTCCGGTGACCGCCAGAATTCCACAGCTGCAGTTGCTTGATAAATTGCAAAACGAAGTTGAATTAAAGGACCATGGTATTAAATCTGTAGAAACCATTGGTGATTGTTGGGCTCCTGGAACAATTGCTTCCGCAGTTTATTCCGGGCATTTATACGCGCGCCAACTGGATAATCCGGTGGATCAAAGTTACGGGTTTGTCAGAGAAAACTATCAATCAAAGGTACTGTGAAATGAGCAGAGACACACCTTGTTTGGCCAAACTGATTGACACCTGCCAGGCGAAGCACTCCCTGCCGGCAGACTTCTACCGCGAGCAGTTTATTTATCAAACTGACCTCGAAGCAATATTTTACTGTAAATGGATTTACGCTGGGCACGTCAGCCAGTTACCGGAATCGGGTCGCTACTTTACGGTGGAGTTTGGCAATGAATCTATTATTATCGCTCGCGGAAAGGATAGTGAAATTCGTGCTTTTGCGAACGTCTGCCGGCACCGGGGCTCAAAGGTATGCCTTGAAACCAGTGGTAAGGTTAGCGCGTTTGTATGCCCGTACCATGCCTGGACTTATGGACTGGACGGCAGCTTGCGTTCGAAACGGGATATGCCTGTGGATTTCGAGCGCGAAAAATTCGGACTCAAATCCATTCGGCTTAACGTGTTTCACGGCCTTATTTTTATCAATCTGAATTCCGATGCACCAGACCTGATTAAGGGATTTGAACCGCTGGGGTCCGCGCTGGATATTTATCAGCTGAAAAATGCCAGAGTGGCTCACCGGGAAACTTTCAAAATCGACGCCAACTGGAAACTGGCGATTGAAAATTTTATGGAATGCTATCATTGTGTGCCAGCTCATGCAGAATACTCTTGCTCCCACGCACTCAGCTCTGCAAAGGATTACGAAAACCTCCGCCCGGCCATGCTCCAGAGAGCAGAAGAGATCGGTTACCAAACCGAATCCTTAGACAACTCCGACCCCACCAATCAGGATGGTGTACAGTATTTTTACAATCGAAGCGCGCTATACGAAGGTTATGTAACCGGTAGCGAATCCGGAGACCTGGTTGCACCTTTGCTGGGGCGGATCAAAGAGGCTGGTGGCGGGGCCGCAGATGTTATGTTCGGCCCGGTAACCTATGCAATTTTGTATCCGGATCACGCAGTATTGTACCGATTTTTGCCCACCGGTGTTCAATCAACTGAGTTGGATATCATTTGGCTGGTGAACCAGAATGCGGTCGAGGGAAAGGATTACGATATCGAGCCACTGGTCTGGCTGTGGACCGTCACTTCGGAAGCCGACAAAACAATTATCGTGAACAACCAGAAAGGAGTCAATTCAATATTTTACGAGGCCGGACCGCTCTCGAACACAGAATCGTATTTGTCAGATTTCATTCAGTGGTACCTTGGACAAATTGATCCAAAATCAGAATAATCGGAAAATACAGCTACAGCCTCCAGATACTAGTGGACCTGTGTTATTGAACCTGCACTGGAGAATCTCTGAATAAATCAGATCACACTAATCTCCAGGATAAACGGGTGGAACAAATGTCTGCTCACCCATGGGTGGTCGTACATACCCCCCCTGCTTCTTCCTTGGCGGCAACTCTATCTCCGGAGCATCCACTTCTTCATAAGGAACCATGCTTAACAGATGGTGCATGCAATTGAGTCTTGCATGTTTTTTAATGTCTGCATCGACCACATACCATGGTGCCTGCTTGATGTCGGTATGATTAAACATGTCGTCTTTAGCCTTGGAATATTCAACCCAGCGGTTTCTTGACTCCATATCCATTGGGCTCAATTTCCACTGTTTGGTGGGATCCAGTCTCCGTGCCTGAAAACGTTTTTCCTGCTCCTGATCATTTACCGAGAACCAGTATTTGATCAATATGATTCCACTGCGTACCAGCATCCGTTCAAATTCTGGACAGGAACGCATGAATTCCCGAAATTCTTCATCGGTACAGAAACCCATTACCCGCTCCACCCCTGATCGGTTGTACCAACTACGATCAAACAACACCATTTCCCCGGCGGCAGGCAAATGCTCTGCATAGCGCTGAAAATACCATTGGGTTTGCTGCCTCTCTGTGGGCGCTGGTAGCGCAACTACTCGGCAGACACGAGGATTCAATACCTGGGTAATGCGCTTGATCACGCCGCCCTTCCCGGCCGCATCCCTGCCCTCAAACAATACCACCACTTTCAACCCTTCCTTTTTAATCCATTCCTGTTGTTTAACCAGTTCAATCTGTAACCGGGCCAGTTCGGATTCGTAAAAGGCATTTTTGATCTTGCCGTCCTTTTTCACTTTCTTTACCGGAGAGTCCTGGTTTTCGGAGTCATTAGATTCAGTCATTGGTTTCCTCTTTATGATTAAGTTCTCGTCAGCGTCGAGATAGTTTATCGATATATTGTAGCCGATCCCGGCGAACTTTGTATGCACGCTAACACACTGAATGAGTCATCCAGGCTAAAAAACAGATACCCGGGCCTGACCTTGAAAATTTACATTTCAATTGTGACAATCCGGAACCTGATCATTGTCTAAGGCTCAATATGAGTGTAGTGTATTGTCCAGCCTCAGGCATCTCAAACAGAAGATACATTTCAATCCGGGAACAACACTGCTGCAAATTTGACAATGAAGCTTTCTCCAATAATCAACACACCGGTTCAAGCAAGCTATGATGTCATCATCATCGGCGGCGCCATGATAGGCTCCTCGGTAGCCTGGTTTCTCTCAGACAGTGAGGATTTTACCGGAAAAATTCTTGTGGTAGAAAAAGATCCGAGTTACCAGTGGGCATCCACCTCCCATACCAACAGTTGCACTCGCCAGCAATTCTCCAATGAAATAAATATTCGAATTTCCCGGTTTGGGGTGCAGTTTCTTCGTGACTTTCGTGATCGCCTCGGAGGCGAGCCCGCGATTCCCGAAATTACTTTAAACAGTTACGGTTATATGTTCCTTTCTGATGATCCACGTTATTCAGAAATCCTGCGGGAAAACCAGAAACTACAGCAATCCTGCGGTGCAGGTACCCGCATTTTGACCCCGGATCAAATTGCCGAAGCCTATCCGTTTTACAACCTCGATGGCATTATCCTGGGAAGTCATAATCCCATAGACGAAGGATACTTTGATGGCAATACGATGTTCAATTGGTGGCGTCGCAAGGCAAGAGAAAACGGCGTCGAATATTTGACTAATGAGGTGGTAGCAATCTCACGCACCGGTAATCGTGTAGATAACCTTACCCTGAAGTCTGGTGAAATCATTAGCTGTGGAACCATCGTCAATGCTTCCGGCCCACGCGCGGCACTGACCGCCAGCATGGCTGGACTTGTGCTTCCGGTGGAACCAAGGCGGCGATATTCTTTTGTCTTTGATGCCGAAAAACCGCTCAACCAGGATTTGCCACTTACTATTGATCCGTCCGGGGTGCATATGCGAACGGATGGACAGTACTATTTGTGTGGCGGACCACCAGATGAAGACCATGCAGTGGATTTCGATGACTTTTATCTTGATCAATCCATTTGGCTGGATAAAATCTGGCCAGCGATAGCAACACGAGTACCAGCATTTGAAGCTGTCAAGGTTATTAATTCCTGGGTAGGCCATTATGCTTATAACGTGTTGGATCAGAACGCCATTATTGGAACTCATCCGGAAGTCAGCAATTTTATTTTTGTCAACGGATTTTCCGGGCACGGTTTTCAGCAATCACCTGCTATGGGTCGAGGCGTATCCGAGATTATCACTTACGGCGAGTTTCGGGAACTCGATATGTCCACACTGGGGTATGAACGTATTGTCAAAAATGAGCCTTTTCTTGAAAAAGCGATCATTTGAGTTCCTGTGTCTATATTTATTTTTGACTCCAGGCACTGATGCCTCGACAAATTTGATTGTCAGATATTGAATGTCCCTGTGGTGTTACTGCAGTGGTTTAAACAGTTACTGTAGCTGGCGCGATACCAGACCTCATCCATTGTTGCAGTGCCTTGATAGAGTGTTCCGAAGCCACCCCACCCCGGGGATCAATGACCAGTGGAGCTGGTTTGTATCCACGGCTTTTCAGTCCTCGCGACACCGATTCAACCAGCCGAATATCTTCTTCGACGGTCGTGTCGCGATCCTGTATGGCTAACTGTCGTATCACCGCTGACTCTTCTCCATCAATCGTAAACCAGCCGCGCCAGACCACTACGTGATCCACATCGATAGGTCGCCAGTGATAGGTATTTAATACGTTTCCCGGATAGACCTGAAACGAAAACCCGGGCCACAGAAACCATGCCGAATAGTCACCGGCATGTTGGTTGGCTTTTACGTCAATGGGATAACTCATTTTGTCCAGATTCTGACATTCTGTGGTGTGCCGCAGGCAATAACCCTGGGGCTGAATATCGTAGGTTTTGGGGTTGACCACTCCAGTGGTAAAGGTCGGATGGTTCAACCGGCAGTGATAACATTCTGAATAGTTTTCAATGGACACTTTCCAGTTACATTTTTCCGTCACCTCGATCCATTGCAATGGCTTCAATCGTTGAATTTCCGGGACAAAAGCAGATAGCTCTTTTCGCACATCGGGAAACCAGTGATCCATGGATAGAGTATCCGGATCAAGATTAACGAAAATAAAGCCACAAAATATTTCCGTACGTACCAATGTCAGACAGATTTTACTGCCATCGAATCCCGCCACTGCGCCAACATTCGGTCCGGTGACAAATTGGCCACTTAATCGATAGGACCAGGCATGGTAGGGACAAACCAGTAACTTGCCCTTGACAGTTCCAGACCCGGCTACCAATTCATGGGCTCTATGCTGGCAGACATTGTAGAAGGATTGAATATTCCCTTCGTGGTCCCGGATACTGAACAAATTTTGCCCGGCAATTTCATAAGTAAAATAGTCACCCGGGGTTTCAAGTTGGGACACGTGACCGGCAAATTGCCAGCTGCTGGCCAATATTCCAGCCTGTTCGGCCTTGAATATCTCTGGATCAGTGTAATACCGGGAATCGAGGGATTGGAGCAATCCGACGTCTTCAGCTTGCGTTTTCATCTTTAACCCAAACCCTCTTTTAGATAAATACCGAGTGCGTGGCGGCGTTTATGGATACTTTCAATATTTTTGATCACATTGGGACTGGCGTCTGCAACCACAAAGGCAACCAGTGTTTCCAGCAAAGCCAGAGTGGCAAATGTTGAAGTGAAAAACTGTGGCGTATCGGTTGGGACAACAAACCCGTGCTCACTGCCCGCAGTAATTGGGGACGCGGGGCTATCAGAGATGCCGATTATTGTGACACCCTGTTTTCTCGCGATTTCTACCGCCTCCACCACTTCAGTTCGATAGGGCTTGAATGTCATTGCCAGTAAAACATCGTTATCCCCGGCTCGCGCCAGATCATCGATGGCCTGATTGCCTTCTCCCGGTATGGTCCGGACATTTTCCAGTGCCATATCCGCCAGGTAGGTAAAATTTCTCGCCAGTGTATGGTTGATCCCGACACCCAGCACATAGGTACGCTGCGCATTGACGATGGCATCTGCAGCAGCTTTGATGCGGACGGCATTGGTTGCAGAAAATGTGTGCTCAATATTACTGATAGCAGCGGCGGCCAGTTCCCCATAAAGTCCACCGAGTTTGCCGCCTTTAGACAAAGATTGCAGCCAGCGGGCTCGATCAGGGAAGCTGACACCACCATTTTTAATATGCTCCCGAAAGGGCTCACGAAAATCTTCATAACCCTGGAAGCCCATGGTACGCGCCATTCGAACAAAGGTATTTGGCTTTACCCTGGCCGCATTGGCGATCTCCCGAATAGAACTGACACCGACATTATTTGGATTCTCAAGAATAAAGGAAGCCGCCTTGTGAACCTCCGGGGTCAAAGACTGAAGTTGGACACTCAACGCCTGCAGCACCGCCTGGGGTGAAGTGGAAGTACTTTTTTGTACATTCATATCATTCATGGTTGACAATCGTACATATGTTCGGTTAATTTGTCCAACAATTTTTCATCACAATAATGCAGAGAATTCTACAAGTGTCATCCAGTCAACGTACAGATTTACCAGAGACCGCCAGAGTTGTGATTGTAGGTGGTGGCATTATAGGTTGCGGAATTGCTTATCATCTCGCCCATGAAGGATGGACAGATGCGGTATTGCTGGAAAAGGCGGAACTGACCTCCGGCTCCACCTGGCACGCCGCCGGGCAAATCACCCATTCCACTTCCAGCTTCGGTCTCGGTAAATGCGTTGATTACAATATCGGGCTCTACCGCGGGAAACTCGAAGCAGAGACCGGTCAGTCTGTAACCTGGCACGATTGCGGATCCTTCAGACTCGCCTATACCGCAGATGAAATGGACTGGTTACACCACACCTTGAGTGTGGGTGCTGCACTTGACTTTCCGATGGAACTTGTAGGTCCTGAACGTATTCACCAGCTACATCCATTTTATAATCTGGATGGTGTCATCGGGGCGCTGCATACCCCGGAAGACGGCCATGTTGATCCGTCGGGCGTTACCCAGGCACTGGCTGCCGGCGCCCGAAAACTCGGCACAAAAATAGTTCGTCGTTGCCGGGCAACCGATATAAAGCGATTGCCATCAGGAGAGTGGAAAGTTTCTACGGAACAGGGTGATATTGTCTGTGAGCACGTAGTCAACGCTGGCGGGACATATGCTCGACAAATGGGAGAATGGAGTAACTTGCTGCTACCGATGACATCCATGACCCATCACTATTTTGTGACCGAAATAGTGCCGGAATTTATCGATCTTGAACCGGAACTACCCGTGATCCGGGATGACCGACTGGTTTCCGGTTATATCCGAATGGAGCAAAAAGGTGGACTTATCGGGATCTACGAAAAAGCTGATTCCAATCCCGTGTGGATCGATCACTGTCCATGGGAAGCAGAAAATGAATTATTTGAAGCCGACTATGATCGTATTATGCCGTGGCTCAACAATGCAATGGAGCGGATGCCCATACTGGCAAATCTCGGCATCAAACGCGAGGTCCATGGCGCGATTTCACACCCACCAGATGGCAATCCATTGATTGGCCCGGCACCCGCTGCGCATAACTACTGGTGCTGCTGCGGCACCCAGATCGGTATTGGCTGGGGTCCGGGGCTCACCCGGGAACTGGCGCGATGGATGGTACATGGCGCCGCAGATATCTCGATGCGTGAATTTGACCCAAGGCGTTTTGGCAGCTATGCCAATAAGGCGTGGCAGGTAGTCAAGGCCAGAGAAGACTATTGTTTACGGCACGAAATTCCTTTCCCCCATTTCAATCGTCTCCAGGGACGTCCGATAAAACCGGGTCCGTTATATGAGCGATTACAAAATAAGGGCGCCGTATACGAGGAAGTCTATGGGCATGAGCGACCACGATGGTTTGCCGCAGACGGTGTTGAACAACAAGACCATTACTCTTTTCGCAGGAATGTGGTCCACGATCACGTGGCTCTTGAAGTCAAAGCAGTGCGGGAAAGGGTGGGAATGATGGATATCTCGGCATTTACCAAGGTGGCGGTAAGTGGTCCGGATGCTGAGGCAACCCTCGATCGATTAATCCCCAACAGGTTACCACAGAAAACGGGCGGTATCATATTAACCCATTTGCTGAATGAGCGCGGTCGTATTGAAATAGAATTAACCATCGTGCGACTGGACCAGGAGCGTTTCTATCTGGTATGTGCGGCATTCTTCGAGCAAAGACTATTGGATCATTTGAATCATCGTCGAAATAAAGAGCAGTTTGGAATTGAAAATCTCTCCACCCAATGGGCTGCCATTACGTTACAGGGCCCACTGTCCAGAGTCGTTCTGATGGAAAATACAGATACCGCACTGGACAATACTGCCTTCCGCTGGCTGACTGCCCGGGAAATCAATATTGGAGGGAAAAAAGTATGGGCGATGCGTATTTCCTATGCTGGTGAGTTGGGGTGGGAAATTCACGGGCCCCGGGAACATATTCTAGCCGTGTATGACGCACTATGGGCATCCGGAGAAATCCATGGCATTGCCGACTATGGCTCCTTTGCAATGAATGTTATGCGCATGGAAAAGGGATTCAAGGGTGCAGGTGAGCTGACTAATGAAGTCACATTGCCCGAGGCCGACGTGATGCGTTTTGTCAAAATGGACAAAGAGGAATTTGTCGGCAAGGCTGAAACTCAACGAAGCATAGACAACACCCTGCCCTGGATTTGTGCTTATCTGGTCATTGAGCCTGAAGGTGATTCGGATGGCCATGGCGGTGAAGCGGTACTGATGAACGGAAAGTGTGTTGGCGCGACCAGTTCCATTGCATTTGGCCATAGCGTCAACAAGATTCTGGCGTTCGCCTATATTAAACCTGTTGCCGCAAAGCCAGGTACCGAACTAGAAGTTGTCATTATGGGGATACCATGCAAAGCACGTGTTACCAACCAGCCTGTCTACGATCCGGAAACTCTACTTCCGCGAACCGACGTCCTCCAACATGCCAATGAAACCAGAATATGAATTCACTGAACTCGCAGCAAAGCTGGATAGACCGCGCACAAAAGGTGTTGCCGACTGGAGGATTTGGTAACTATGACCCGGGCATCATCATTCGCAATGGCCTTGGCTCGCGGGTATGGGACCAGGATGGAAACGAATATATCGATTTTCTGATTGGTTCGGGCCCAATGCTTGTTGGACATTGCCATCCGGAAGTGATGGAAGTTGTGCAACAACAATTGAACAGGGGAACAACATTCTTCGCAAACAATACCAAGGGCATAGAACTCGCCGAAGAGATCTGTCGTGCGGTAGCCTGCGCCGATAAAGTTCGTTATGTCAGTACCGGGGGCGAGGCAGATATGTATGCAATGCGGTTGGCCCGGGCCCATACGGGTCGCAACAAAATCATGAAATTTGAAGGCGGGTATCACGGCATGTCAGCAGAGGGATTGATGAGCCTGGCGCCAACAAAACTTGAAGATTTCCCTAACGCGGTGCCCGACTCTGCCGGAATTCCTCACAGTGTTCGCGAAAATATGATAATCGCACCATTTAACAACATTGATGCCGCAGTCCACACAATGACGGAGTACGGAGACGATATCGCCGCGGTTATCGTCGAACCAATGCAGCGCCTGATTCCGCCAATGGAAGGGTTCCTCGAAACACTCCGGACGGAAACACAAAAGCGCGGCATTGTATTGATCTTCGATGAGATCGTTACCGGATTTCGCCTTGCTTATGGCGGTGCACAAGAATATTACGGCGTAATACCGGATCTTTGCACCCTGGGAAAAGCTATCGGTGGCGGATTTCCCCTCGCAGCCATTGCCGGGAACGAAGCGATAATGGCGCATTTTGATAAATCTCTGGTAGGTGATGAGGGCTTTACCCTGCAAATCGGTACCTTGAGTGGTAATCCTGTTGCCGCTGCCGCCGGCCTTAAAACCATGGAAATACTGCAACGCCCGGACAGCTATCAACAACTCCGGGAAAATGGCCAGGAGATAATGACGGCACTTGAAAACAGTTTGTCGGCCGCCGGGATCACGCATAAAGTGGTTGGAGACCAGGTAATGTTTGACGTGGTTTTCACCAGCGATCAGGTATGTGATTACCGGGACACCATCGGGGGCAATACGGAAATTACCACCCGATTCAATAAACAGCTACGCCAGAATGGTATCCTGAAATCACCCAACAAGTACTATCCATCCCTTGCCCTAAGCGATGTTGATCTTGATCAATCAGTGAAAGCCATTAAAAAAGCGGCTAGTGCGATATCCGAGTGATATTTAACTCAGTCCAACCAGGCAACAAAGGTTCCACTGAAAACGTTCGACAGGGATTATAATTCCAGCACTGAAAATCCAAACCAGCAACCCACCATTATGCAAACCAAAGTCGCTGTTGTCACCGGTGCCGGCCGTGGAATCGGCAAAGCCGTGGCAAAAATTTTCCTCCGGAATAACTACAATGTTGTTTTGACCGGTCGTCATGAAGAATCATTGAGAATAGCTGTTGACGAAAGCAATGGTGACTCGTCTCGAGCGATATGTGTTGTAACCAATGTGAGAAATCCAAAAGAAGTCGATAGATTATTTGATATAACGCTGGATAAATTTGCCCGGCTTGATGTTGTCTTTAACAATGCAGGGATATCCGCGCCGCCCGTGGAAATCGACGAGCTGACCGTAGATGACTGGCAGGCGGTGATAGAAACAAATATTACCGGCTCATTTTTATGTGCCCGCAAGGCGTTT
The DNA here is from genome assembly GCA_964403545.1 of uncultured Gammaproteobacteria bacterium. Lineage (GTDB taxonomy): Bacteria > Pseudomonadota > Gammaproteobacteria > Arenicellales > Poriferihabitantaceae > VYFG01. The sequence continues at coordinate 1,352 of CAYOGN010000148.1, read as the reverse complement.
GCCATTATGAAGGGACAGCAGCCCAAAGGCGGCAGAATCATCAATAATGGCTCAATATCCGCCTATGCGCCGCGACCGTTGAGCGCCCCCTATACGGTGAGTAAGCATGCCATTACCGGGCTAACGAGGAGCCTTGCTCTGGACGGTCGCAAACACAATATCGCCTGCGGGCAAATTGATATTGGCAATGCTGAAACTGAAATGGCGGCCCCTCTGGGCGATGGCACCCTGCAGGCAAACGGAGAGATTGTGGGAGAGCCACTCATGGACGTGAGTCATGTTGCGACCAGTGTGTTGCATATGGCGGAACTTCCGCTGGATGCCAATGTGCTTTTTATGAATGTAATGGCAACAAAAATGCCGTTTGTTGGCCGCGGATAGTGCGGCTTGTGGACAGCAACTATCTGATTTATTTCACAATCAGCACAGGGTAAATTAAATGCCTCCCTCCTCCGGCGTATCGCCGAGCAAATAGCGAGGCCCGGCCCCGTTTTTCGCCGCATGGTCATCGGCATTATATAAAGTACAGCGTTGTAACGACAGACATCCGCAGCCGATGCAACCGGTCAACTTCTCACGCAAACTTTGCAGATTCCGGATACGATCATCCAGTTGATCTCGCCAATTTTTCGATAGTTTTTCCCAATCTTTTCTGGTCGGTGTTCGTTTATCTGGAAGCGTATCCAACGCATTGCCTATTTCACTCAGACTCAAGCCCAGAGACTGTGCCACCCTGACCAGGGAAATTCGCCGCAACATTGACCTGTGATACCGTCGCTGGTTTCCCGGGCCACGCTCGGATCTCACCAATCCCCGGGTTTCGTAAAAGCGTAATGCAGATGCGGAAACCCCACTTCGACGAGCAGTTTCTCCAATTGTCAGAAAGTTGTTCAAGTTACCCATATAAGCTTCCAGAGGTTCTATTGACTGGCTGATAAATTTTCCTTGACTTAAAGTTAACTTTAAGTTCTATACTTAGTATAGCGAAAAAACGCATACTGAAACAAGATGGATATCCCCCTGAAAAAGCAAGAAAACAATAACGATAACTGGCTCTTTGCCAAATCATTGGTAGAGTTACAAAAGACCAAAACGTTGTTGGTGCGTGTCGCCGGAAAACAAATTGCGCTGTTTGATACACCCAACGGAATACGTGCTTGTGACAATCGTTGCCCCCACGAAGGGTTTCCCCTGTCTCAGGGCAGTTTGTCTGACAACTGCATCCTGACCTGTAACTGGCATAACTGGAAATTTAGTCTCGTCACCGGTGAAAATCTCTTCGGTGGTGACAAGCTCCGTACCTACCCTACTGAACTTCGCGGTGATGAAGTCTGGATAGACCTCACTGAGCC
>CAYOGN010000147.1:0-12928 GCA_964403545.1 uncultured Gammaproteobacteria bacterium | reverse complement strand
GAAAAGAAGAGTGTATGGCGAGGACTGATTTCGGGCCTCAATTTTTTCGTGAGAATGGATATCGTTATCGGTGGTGAAGAGACTAATTTGAAACGACTGGAAGACAAGGTGATCAGAGAGCGATACAAAGACCCCAGAGTGCATGCTGCCCTGAATTGTGCATCCATCAGTTGCCCAAAGCTGATCCGTGAGCCCTATCTGGCACCTAAGCTGGAGCAACAACTCGATAGGGTCATGACCGATTTTCTCAACCGGTCAGAAGATGTGGTCGTCGATCAGGTCAATGAACGACTGGGGCTGTCTAAAATCTTTGACTGGTATGACTCTGATTTTTTAGACTATGAGGCAACGCAGGGAAATACCGAAGGTGATACAGACTCCCTGTTGATCGATTACATTAACCGATATCGCACCACTGAGAGACAAATTCCCAACCATTATGATATCTATTATCTGGATTATGACAAGGGCATAAACAATCAGTAGATGTATTCTTCAGACCTCTTCTGTGGTTGGCGGATACCACGCGAATACGCCTTATCGTGGTACTCGCTGCGGGAAATCGGTAATTAGCCCCGATACCCCAATTTCAATAAATTGAGCCATTAGTGCGCTATCGTTAACTGTAAAAGGGTTGAGCTTAAGCCCCGTGTCGACCTGCTTTCTGATTTGATCGACGGATAGACGGGTATGACGTGGATTAAAGGTATCAAAAAACGGGTCTGAGAAATCCATCGGATCTTGCGGAAAGAGTCCCAGAATACACTGCACATCAAATTCTGGTCGGCGTTGTTTAAGGGTTTTCAACCAGGGTAGTCTGGCCGATGAAAATAGCAGGTGATCCGGCCCGATTCCAACTGCGTCCACTATTGCAAGAACGGCACTGACTACATCAAAATGATTTTTCGGAAAAGGCTGGGCCTTTAACTCAAGATCAAGATACCAGTCCAGTTCAAGGGTCAGTTGAAAGGCTTCCTCCAGGGTGGGTACCTTTTCATCAACAAATTGTGCCAATTCCTGTTGGCTGACAACACCAGCTTCAATTTGCCCGAATGGATCATCTCGCTGAAACCAGGTGCCAGCATCAAGGGATCGAATTTCATCCAGGTTGTAAGTGGAAAATGCTGCGGGTACACGCCCTGGAAACACCTCGGCAACATTTGTCGTTCGTGTCATTGCATCGTCATGCATCAACACCAGTTGATCATCTGCAGTAACCGCAACATCGGTTTCCCACATATCTGCACCGGTTTCAAATGCTTTTCGCGCTGCAGCAATGGTGTTCTCCGGAGCGAGGCTTCTTGCACCCCTGTGCGCAATAACAGTAACCACAATCAGCTAATCATTGCCTTCAGTGGCAGGATCCAGTACGGCCTCAAAAATAGATCGACCGATATTTATTTTACAGATTATCCCCTCACCAATGCTGGATTTCGATCCAGGTATGATCATCGCCAATTCAGGATCAATTTATGACTCATTGACTACTCTCGATAACTCTACTATCACTTCTCCTTTGATCGGGTTTACAGTAACTCGATCACCCGTATTTATAAGCCTGGTCACATCACCATCTGCGAATCGATCACACAAAGCTAGTTGGGCCAAAGCACCACCCTGGGCCAGGATAGGGTTGGCTCTGTTGAACAAAATAGCCGCAGGTGCAACACCTCGTGAAACCATTTCATGGAGCATCCATGCGGTAGCAACGCCTCCTTTGGCGGTATTGACCACCAGTATTTTATTGACATAACTTTGCCCCGCCAACTCGTGCGAAGGACGTGAAAAAATGCCTTGGATTCGATCGAGATCATAACGTGCGGAAAAATTGTCTTCACTAACCAGGGCTTCTCCACTGACCGTAGGGCCAGTGCCGGGATGACATTTTAGAACTCTTTGTTCCATCAAACAATTTCTCCTGCCAGCGCTGAGTCCACGCATTTTTTCATGTTCGCCAGCGTAGGTTTGTAACCATAACCAGCAATAATATTCACAAGTTTTGCCGAATTGCTAAGTAGCGTGGTCCAGCCATTTGCTTCACCCATTTCCCTGGCATAACTCTGATAAAAACACATTCCCTGCAATACCAGCCCTCCCGCAGCTTCAATCCGGGCTGAAATTCCCATCCGTCTAGAATCCGCTGCTACTACGGGTGAAGTCACCGCAAGCAGTGCTGTATCCGAATGGATGTGCTTGCCATCCAGAAGCCTGGAAAGATCATTCATTTCGACCAGAGATAGCTGTGGAGCGGAAAAAACCACTACATCTACCTTGTCGCCCTTGTCCCCATAGGATGCAAAAAAAGAAGCGAAATCTGACTCATCAATACGGGTCACAGGCAACAGATCCGGATTGCAAACTGATTCCAATGCCGGCGCTTCAGGGGTTACCCCCACCAGGTGATACAGGGGGACCGAGCCAAAACTTGCCATGGCCGCACCGAGATGTTTAAGCTGATCCGAGTTCGGGGCGTTTTCAATGCCTTCTATAACAGGTACTTCCCAGTACGAGCCTGTTTGTTTTCCTACTAATGCACCCAGAACGCCCCACTCTGCCAGGTTTTGTGGTTGATATCCAATTTTAAAACGTCTATTTGCTTTTCGATTGCTATCAAGGTGGAGACCGTATCGTGGTGTGCGCCCGGTCAATCCCGCCGCCAGCGCCGATGGACCGCCTTCGAAATTTGAATAAGCACCAAGCACGCTATTACAGTAAATAACCACACCAGTATCACCATAAGCAAGATGTTCCCCGCGTACAGGAGACATAATGGTCTGATAATTGATGCAGGTATTGGTCATCAGTATACCCATGGCCTCCATCGCATCGATCACACGCTTTTCCAGACTGGCCATATTGTCCGTTTGTTTGAGCCTCTGGTAATGATCGAAATCGATACCACGGGGATCGGTGATCATGGGGACCCAGACTTCCCGTTGTTCTTCGGGGTGGTCGGCGATTTTTTCGATAAAACGAACTCCGGCTTCACCGAGAGACTCGGTATCTGCCATGATATGAGCCTGGGCTACGGGCACCATATCCCTGGCATCGAAGAACTTTCCAACCTGGAGCATATGTAGCATGGCCCACTGTCTCGGATAGCCATATTCGCCGTCGAGCATAGCCTGCTCTATTTTCGTCAGGTGCATATTTTTTTCGCTAACAGTCGAGGCAACTCAGCGTAAACTAAATTTTCCACGGCGGAGGTTCCTTGTCAAAAAAACTACCGATTCCGGACCGGGCTTCCTCCCCTTCCCAGCAGTCTGCGAGTAATTCTGCGGAATACTGCCGGGTTTCGTCAACGGTACGGGTACGTACGAAGTCGATTAAATTTTTTGTCAGACCAACTGCCTGCGGCGCACAGGATAACAGTTCCTCAATTTCCTGTTCGACAGCCTGGTCAAGATTTTCTGCGGCCACGACCTTATCCAATAACCCCAGTTTGGCTGCTTCCACTCCCTTAAAAAAATGCGCATTGAGGAAGCAACGTCGGGCATTTCTCGCGCCAATTCTACCGATTAAATAGGGGGATATATTGGCAGGGGTCAAACCAAGTCTGGTTTCGGTCACCGAAAACAATGCCTCAGGTACGCCGATAGCGATATCACAGGCTGAAATCAAACCAATTCCACCAGCAAATGCCTGCCCATTAACCCGGGCAATTACGAGTTTATTCAGACTGTTCAATTCATCAAGCATCTGACCAAGCACCTCACTTTGGGCAATACGCTCCCGTCTGCTTCGATTGAAATTATCCCGCATCCAGCCGAGATCTGCGCCGGCACAAAAGCTCTTGCCGGCACCCGTTAATATGACCCCGCGTACGGTCGTATTTTCCTGTAGAGTCGTCGTAGCTGCTCGAATCTCTGCCATCATTTCGACGTTCATCGCGTTATGCTTTTGCGGGCGATTCAACAATAAAGTAGCAATGCCACGGGTGTCGATATCAACTTCAATTGTTTGGTAATTCATTGTAGATTCTCTTTCCAGTTCGGCAGTTGGTGCACTTCCAGTTCCTCCAGGTCCCGTACGTCTGAACAATTCTTTTGGTTTATTTTACCGGGAAAACTGAATTTATCGTGATCAAACAAATTACGCGCCCGGGTTTGCGGATGCTGATAGATTTCGTCAGCCAGCGGAATTGGTTCAAAGCAACAATCAATATTTTTCAATTTATTTTTCCAGTATTGGAGTGAAAACCGGCTAAACAGGCTGCCAACCCTTTCAATCAGATCAAGCTGGGGAAACGGTTCGTACTGGCGCGATATCCACTCTGACTCATTAACAGCCTCGCAAAAATTCGACCAAAATTTTTCCTCTAGAGCACCGAGAGTGATATGGCGGTTATCAGCCGTGGAATAAATGTTATAGCAGGCGGCGCCTCCGGTAACTAACTGAAGCTCAGAATTGGCAGAGTTTTGGTTGCTCGAGCTGGCAGGATACTGCCAGGATAAAATCGTTTCATACAATGAAATATCAAGATAGGCGCCGCCTCCCCGGTTGCCACGGGATACCAGTGCTGCGAGTATCGCAGTCACCGCGCTCATAGCGCCGCTATGATCAGCGACCAGGGGAAATAATACTTTTGGATGGTCACAAAAGCTGAATAACCCAGCTGCCGCGTTGTAATTAATATCGTGTCCGGCAGCATCTTTTCCCGGGCCATCCTGGCCGTATCCCGACAGCGAACAATATACAAGGTCAGGATTGAGCAACCTCAACTGTGGCCAGTCGAGTCCTAACCGAAGCATTACACCGGGCCTGAATGATTCAACCAAAACATCCGCTGACTTGAACAAGGGTTCCAGTTGCTGAAGTACACTGGCAGATTTCAGATCGAGCCTGGCAATCTGTTTGCCCTGGTTTAGCCGCAAATACACGGGTGAAATATTTTGTCCGGGAGGTTTGAACAGTTGACGCAGAGGATCTCCCCCGGGAGGTTCAATTTTTATCACGTCCGCACCGAGATCGGATAACAATCTGGTTGCATATGGCCCCGGGGCATACTGGGTCAGGTCAATAACCCGAATTTCCTGCAATGGAAAATTGGTCACAAGTGCTTCGTCAAGGTGAACATGCATTATCAATTTTCGAACCACCGTTAACCAAATTGTCGGACTTTATTCGTACTTGCGAATATCCTCGATAATCATTCCGTCATTGGCCAAAGATCCTTTGGTAACCAGTTTCACATCTCCGCGCACTTTACAAAAATCACGAATGCTGTCTGCGATACCATTCGCCAGGTTCTGATCCACGGAATTGGTTTCACAGTAAAGAATCATGTTGTCAGCCTGATTTATCCACTGAACAACCAGCCGTACACGATCAATTTCAGGATGTTTCTTGACGATTTGATCAATCTGCTCGGGATGGATAAACATTCCACGAACCTTGGCCGTCTGATCAGCACGACCCATCCAGCCTTTGATGCGGCGGTTGGTTCGGCCGCAGGCACTGGTACCCGCCATTATCGCTGACATATCACCGGTAGCGAAACGGATTAACGGGTAATCCGGGTTAAGCGTCGTCACAATGACTTCGCCGACCTCTCCATCGGGTACTCGGTCGCCGGTCCCGGGACGAACTATTTCGAGATAGATATCTTCATCAATGATCAACCCGGAGTCGGCAGACGATTCATAGGCGATCAGTCCGAGGTCGGCTGTGGCATAGCATTGTAACGCGTGAATTTTTCTTTCATTGAACTCCTTACGAATGGGTCCGGGAAATGCTTCTCCTGACACCAGGGCTTTAGTAATACAGCTGATATCCATGCCGGTTTCATCGGCTTTATCCAGCAGAATTTTCAGAAATGAGGGCGTTCCACAGTAACCCTGAGGCTGTAACCTGGCGATGGACTGCAACTGTTGATCTGTTTGCCCTACCCCACCCGGAACTACCGTTGCACCCAATGCCAGGCAACCTGTGCTGCACATAGAACCAGCGGGTGTCATATGGTAGGAAAAAGTGTTGTGCACCAGGTCACCTGCACGTATACCGGCAGCGTAAAGTGATCTGGCAAATCGCCAGTAATCGGGGCGCCTTGACTGTGGTTCATAAATCGGGCCCGGAGAGGCATAAATATGCTCAAGTTCATCGGTTGGCACAGCCACGAATCCACCAAATGGCGGATTTTGCTCCTGCAGTCTTAACAGTTCGGATTTGCGCGTAATGGGCAGAGATTCAATATCGCCAAGAGATACCAGTTGATCCAGGTCAACATCGTGAAAAATCTCACGATACGCCACCGTGTGGTCTCTCGCATGGACCAATTGTGCCAGTACATCCCGGGTAAGGTCCTGCTCTCGTTGATCCGCAGATCGACCTTCCCGTTGATCGTAAAATTTCGTCATAAGGTACCCTGGTTGTTACGTCGTGTAACCCGCTAAATCAAGGCAACGATTGCAACCCCCGGATCGCTTGTCTACATTCACAGCATTGAGAGTTCCAGCCACTACGCCAGCCACCTTTTGCGTCTTCGATAGTGTTTTACATCACGGAAACTTCTGCGATCACCACCACTCATGCCGAGATAGAATTCCTTGACATCTTCATTGTCCGCCAGGGTACTGGCATCGCCATCCATTACCACGCGGCCATTTTCCAGAATATAACCATAGGTGGCGTAACGCAGAGCCACCGTGGTATTTTGTTCTGCCAACAAAAAAGTAACGCCTTCCTTTTCATTCAACGCCTTGACGATCTGAAATATTTCTTCGACCAGTTGCGGTGCGAGCCCCATTGAAGGTTCGTCAAGAAGGATGACACTGGGCCTGGCCATCAACGCGCGACCTACCGCAATCATCTGTTGTTCGCCACCGGAAGTATATCCTGCCTGGCTTTTTCGCCGTTCTTTCAGTCTTGGAAAATAACTATAGACCAGTTCCAGGGCATCATTAATTTCTCTGCGACTGGCTTTTCGTGTATAGGCACCGGTGAGCAAATTCTCTTCGACGGATAAATGCTCGAAACAATGCCGACCTTCCATCACCTGAACCACGCCTCGTTTTACTAATTCAGTTGGCGACAGGCGATCCACACGTTCATTCATAAACTCAATAGATCCCTTGGTCACCTCCCCTCGTTCCGTTCCAAGTATGTTTGAAACGGATTTTATGGTAGTGGTTTTTCCGGCGCCATTCGCTCCCAGCAAGGCAACAATCCCGCCACGCGGAACATCCAGTGAAACGCCCCTCAATACCAGTATCACGTGATCATAAATCACCTCGATGTTCTTGATACTCAGGACAATATCTTCACTGTTCATATTCGCTTTATATATTTGCAATCATTGAAACCAGATTACATCCATTTGTTACTCGATCAGGGTACAGTGAAAAAGGCGGCCATCCGTTGAGGGTTGACCGCCTGCACCATCAAATAACCAATGGTCGGATTACATTAATCCTAACTGCAATCCCGTGGTGTGATATTGTTCTCGGCAGCGTAAGCGGCTGAATCTTCCATAATCAATGCATCAACAACGTCACGATCCGCACCAGTAAAACCGGTAATCAATGACCATGATTTGCTGCCCGCATCCCATTGCTGGATTGCTCCCGTGCCTGGGCCGCCATGGCTATCACAGCTAATATTGATATCGGGGCCAAAATTTGGCAATCCCAGTTCGGTCATTCGTGCCTGATCTATCTGCAGCGCTTCCATACCATCACGCATCTGCCCAGGGTTGATATTGCTCACACCGTGAATCTTCTGCGCAGTACGCGCCGCCTCAGACGCCAGCAAGGCAGCATACATACCCCGGTTATAAAGTACCGTACCGAGACTGGAGCCATCTCCAGCGGCCATTCCCGTATCCACAACATGCTTGCGCAAGTCGTCATATACCGGGTAATTATTGCCAACACCGTGGAACGCAATAGCCTTGTAACCATTGGCTCCGTCGCCGGCCGGAATGACATCATTTTCAGAGGCTGACCACCAGACACCGATAAAGTGATCCATTGGAAAATTGATATTCGCCGCTTCCTGGACCGCCACCTGATTCATCACACCCCAGCCCCACATCAGCACATAGTCCGGTCGTTCGCGACGAATCTGCAACCATTGGGATTTCTGCTCCTGCCCCGGGTGATCTACTGCAATCAGGGACAGATTAAATCCGTGTTTTTTGGATAGCTCTTCAAGGGTCCGGATGGGCTCTTTACCATATGCCGAGTTGTGATAAACCAGCGCAATGGTCTTGCCGTTAACATCGCCGCTTTCCTGATCGAGGATATGCTTTACGATAATAGAGGCAGCATCCCAATAGGTACCCGGATAGTTGAATATATGACTGAATATCTTACCGTTGGCCGCTGAGGTTCGACCATAACCCATAGAGTGAACAGGAATACCGTCCGAGGTCGCTTTAGGAATTAACTGATAAGTAATACCCGTGGACAATGGTTGATAGACCAGGGACCCCTCACCTTTGGTAGATTCATAACACTCTACCCCTTTTTCGGTGTTGTATCCGGTTTCACATTCAATAAAATTAATTTTTTCACCGCCAATCCCGCCATCACGCTGATTCAGCAGGGTGAAATAATCGGCATAGCCGTCGGCAAATGGAATACCATTGGGCGCATAGGGCCCGGTACGATAGCTGAGTGATGGAAAGGTAAGATCAGCGGATGCTGAACCCGCTCCGAGTACCATCGTTGCTGCAAGCGTTGCAGCGGTTAAGGTCTTAAGTTTCATTCTTTTTACTCCCAAGTGATTGTGTTTGATTGAATAATTTCACATCTCAATGCGGTGCATCATAATGTGGTGCGTGTTAATAGTGGTGCATGCTAACGTGGCTCAAGTTAATGAGGAAAAGGCCATAGCCGAAGCTTCTCCTTGGCCACCCGCCACAATTGGGCCAGACCATGGGGTTCGACGATCAGAAAAAACATGATCAGCCCGCCTACCAGCATAAATATAAAATGCTGGACCATATCGGTAGGCCAGCCAAATCCGCCTACCATGATATTTTTAAACAACACCGGCAGCAAGGTCATAAATGCTGCACCGACAAATGAGCCAAATATGGACCCGAGGCCACCGATGATGATCATAAATAATACTAAAAACGACTTTTCAATGCCAAATGCTTCGGTCGGTTCTGCTGCGCCAAGGTAAACCGTAAAAAATAAAGCCCCGGCGAGACCAATATAAAATGAGCTCACCGCAAAGGCCGAGAGTTTCGCGCGTAACGGTGATACGCCGATAATCTCTGCGGCAATATCCATGTCCCGAATAGCCATCCATGATCGCCCTAACCTGCCACGCGTCAGATTGCGTGCAACCATGGCAAATACGACAACGAAAATGAGGCAGAAGGTATAGGTTGCCCAGGATGCTGCTTTGGGTCCGGTGATAGTGATCCCGAACACTAACCGCTCAGGCATCGTAATCATTCCCGAGGCCGAATAATTGTAAAACCATGGCACCTTGTTAAACAGCCAGACCAGGAAAAATTGCGCCGCCAGGGTTGCCACCGCCAGATAGAATCCCTTGATTCGCAGGCTGGGCAAACCAAACAAAACACCTACCATGGCAGTAACACCACCTGCAAGCAAAATTACGACAAATAAATTCAACACCGGAAATGCTGTTGTCAGCTTATATGCTGCGTAAGCGCCAACAGCCATAAATCCACCGGTACCCAGACTGACCTGTCCACAATATCCGGTCAGAATATTTAATCCCAGAGCGGCCAGAGCCCAAACCAGGAATGGCAACAGGATAGATTTTTCCCAATAGTCATTGATGAAAAACGGCACCACCAAAAAGGCAAATACGAGAAACACAGCCACCACAATACGGTCAAACCTGATTGGAAAAGTTTGTTGATCGGCGGCGTAACTCGATTTGAAATCGCCAGATTCACGATAAAACATCCTTAAGGCACCTCTCTTTTAGACTCTCTCAATTATTTTGTCACCGTAGAGTCCCTGAGGCCGAAACATCAGAAACAACAGTGCCAGCACATAGGCAAACCAGTTTTCGGTCGCGCCCCCTATCAATGGTCCGATCGTGAATTCAAACAGCTTTTCACCAACACCAATGATCAGGCCTCCAATAATTGCACCGGGAATTGAAGTAAATCCACCCAGTATTAACACCGGCAAAGCCTTTAGTGCAATCAGGGATAATGAAAACTGTATCCCGGACTTGGAACCCCACATGATGCCAGCCACCAATGCAACGAATCCGGCGATCGACCACACTACGACCCATATAACGCGTAATGATATACCCACCGTCATCGCTGCCTGGTGATCGTCAGCAACCGCTCGCAGAGCGCGACCAGTCTTAGTGTATTGAGAAAAGATTGTCAGAGCAATGACCAGTAATATTGCGATCCCGGCAGCCCAGACATCCAGCACATCAATATACATCCCATAGTACTTCGAACCTTCACTGGCCCATCCGCGAGTAAAATCTTCCAACCACAAAGACCCTCCTGAAGGCAGCCCGACATCGAGAACCTTGATATTTGCACCCCACATCAAATCACCCAGGCCTTCAAGAAAAAATGCGAGACCTATGGTTGCCATAAAAAGAATAATCGGGTCCTGATTTACCAGGTGTTGAAGCACCAGCCTTTCCACCAGCCAGGCAAGTAAAACCATCACCAGCAGGGTTAGCAGAATCGCAAGTGCCGTATTCAACCCACCTGACCAGTTGTGATAATTGGTACCAAATACGACATTAATCAAATGGGAAAATGGAACCTGGCCTTTCTGAAACCCTACCAGGGTCAAGGCAGCAAACAATGCCATTACCCCCTGGGCGTAGTTAAATATTCCAGAAGCCTTGAATATCAATACAAAGCCAAGCGCCACCAGTGAATACATCACTCCGGCCATAAGTCCGTTTAGAATCACTTCGATGGTATAGAGAAACGTCGGGCTCATGAGTGCCACTCCAATAATGTAAAACCTGACGAACAATCTCTACCACTGATTCCGTGAATGAAGGCCATATAAAGATCTTTCGTGATGTGAAATTTTTCAGTCATGGGCCACTCCCAGGTAAGCATCGATTACGCTCTTGTCATTACGAACCTCATCGGGACTTCCGTCACCAATTTTTCTTCCATAATCAAGCACTACCACCCGATCAGCAATATCCATAACGACCCCCATATCATGTTCGATCAATGCGATGGTGGTGCCAAACTGATCGTTAACGTCGAGGATAAATCGACACATGTCCTCTTTTTCTTCCACATTCATTCCTGCCATGGGTTCGTCCAGCAACAATAATTTTGATTCCGCTGCCAGCGCCCGACCTAACTCAACACGCTTTTGCAAACCGTAAGGCAAGCGACCAACCGGTGTCTTGCGAATAGCCTGAATTTCGAGAAAGTCGATCACATGTTCAACATGCTCACGATGTGCCAATTCCTCTTTTTCGGCTTTTCCCTTCCAGATGGCCTGCCAGAATATATTGGCATGCATTTTTGTAATGCGACCGGTCATCAGGTTGTCCAGAGTCGACATTCCCTTGAACAAGGCGATGTTCTGAAATGTACGTGCAATCCCCTGGTGTGCAATTTCATGGGGCTTCATAGGCCCTCTCAGCTTGCCATCAAACCAGATCTCACCTTGCTGGGGGTGGTAGAAACCGTTGATGACATTCAGCATGGAGCTTTTACCGGCACCATTGGGGCCAATAATAGCGCGAATCTCTCCTCCCAGAATATCGAAGCTTATTTCTGAAAGCGCTATTATGCCGCCAAAAGACAAAGAAATGTTTTTCAGGGAAAGCATTACATCACCAAATTTTCGCGTTGGTTTCATCGCTTGATCAGGCGGTTTTTTCCAGATGGGGAAATGTTTCCACGTCCATAATCCTGACATCGGCTTCAATGAAACCTTTGCGGCCATCTTCGAAAGTGACCTCGGTTTTGACATGACAGATTTCCGCATCGCTATACAATGCCTCTATCAATGCACCATATTTATCAAATATGGTTGCGCGCTTCACCTTAAGTGTACGCGTCATTTCTCCGTCATCGGGGTCCAGTTCCTTATGCAAAATGAGGAATCGCTTCACCTGTGACCCGGCCATTTTGCTGTCTGCTGCCAACTCAGCATTCATCTGGCTGATGCTTTGCTTCATCATATTGTAAACCGCTGGATTGTCAGCCAGTTCCTGATAACTGGCGTAAGGAATATTATTGCGTTCGGCCCAGTTGCCCACCGCGTCCAGGTCGATATTAATGAAGGTAGAGACGAAATCCCGCTGGTCACCGAAGGTGACTGCTTCCTTTATGTGAGGAAAAAACTTGAGTTTATTCTCAAGATGCTTGGGGGCAAACATCGAACCATCATTCAATTTACCGACATCTTTGGCCCGGTCGATGATCCTGAGTTGCCCGTTGTCAGCAAAATATCCCGCGTCCCCGGTCTTGACCCAGCCCTCATCATTCTTGGTCTCCCGGGTCGCCTGTTCATTTTTGTAATAACTGTCAAACACCCCCGGACTACGATAAATCACCTCTCCCCGATCAGTAATCCTGATTTCAACCTGGGGTGCCGGGATACCCACGGTATCGGGATACACTTTCCCATCGGGTTGCATGGTGATGAAAACCGCGGCTTCTGTTTGTCCATAAAGCTGTTTGATATTAATTCCGAGGGAACGGAAAAAATCAAATATTTCAGGGCCAATGGCTTCACCAGCAGTATAGGCGAGTTTGATTTGACTAAACCCCATGGTGTTCTTCAGAGGCGCATAGATCAGTAAATTGCCAAGCCAGTACAACAATCGATCCCATAGTGACACCGGCTTACGGTCGAGAATATTGATCCCGGTGTTTTTGGCAACCTTCATAAAGTAGTGGAATAATTTCTGCTTAGATGTGCTGGCGTCTTCCATTCTAATCATCACATTGTTACGAATACCTTCAAATACTCTGGGTGGAGCA
>CAYOGN010000146.1:0-6038 GCA_964403545.1 uncultured Gammaproteobacteria bacterium | reverse complement strand
GAAAATATACCGCCCCGAAGCTGTAACAGGCACGGGGTAAGGGTGAAATGGTGCGGTAAGAGCGCACCGCGCTGCTGGTAACAGTAGTGGCAGGGTAAACCCCACCTGGAGCAAGACCAAATAGGGATCCGTTTGGCGTGGCCCACGCTGGATCCGGGTAGGTTGCTTGAGGCGTTTGGTGACAAACGTCCCAGATGAATAACTGTTCTCGACAGAACCCGGCTTATCGGCCGGCTTCCCATCAATTCTGGCAGTTCCCTGTCAACTCAGGCAGATCACCCCTTCATCCTGAAGATTATCCAGCGCACGAAATACGTCTTTGTCCATTGACATCGCCCCGTCAGGGTAAGCTTCTTTGAGGGCATCTATAATTTCTCCCACGGTCCATTCACCGGTACAGGTCTGCCAAATCATCATTCCGGTGGCATTCAGTTTTACCACGATATCATTCTCTTCATGTCTGAGTAGATAACAGCAGGGAATTTTTTCCACTACGTATCCTGGCTGTTGTTTTGGCACCGTCTCCAGAGGCAGATCAGGGTGAATGTCCAGGTTCATAATTTGGCGTACCGAAGGGTGGGATTTGTGGACAACAATCAAGCCTTTTTACTTCAGGAGCTACTGATTAAAACATAAGCGACCAATTTGAACTCAGTTTTATTCAGATGGCTCCTTTCAACGAGCCCGCTTTTGATTCAGCCGGTAAACATATAATATTGGCCAACGAATTAATAGAGCCACCCTCGATTTTAACAACACTCTATAGCAACGACAAATATTGTGGCAAATCCTGTCCTATGAAACTCTCCAGTGTCACGGATGCGAACCCGATGCGACCGCCAGAAACGGTGATGAGGCCAGAACGCATGGGTTGCTCTCACCAGACCCGTCTCAGTTTTATGCGTGCCCTGCTGAGACAACTGAAGCGGGATCGATGGTCATTCGAACGAACGCAATGGCGGGTCAATACCTGCGGGGTTGGCATTGCCATTTATCAAGCCACGGGTCCCGGGCACAAGTACAGCCTGGTTTGTTTTGCCCATGACCTGCCCCCGGAGGAGCGCTCTGACCGGGTCATTGCAGAGCGATGGGATGCCACTTTTGCATTGTTTGACGGCATACCCCTGGAACAGGATCTGATTCGCATGGAGGCCAATGTGCCGCTGCAGGAAGCAGGTCAGTGCAGCCAGACAGAGCTGGTACTATCCCGGGCAAACCGCAGTGTCAGGTTATTTGAACACGTCGTGGAGCGCTTGTCCCGGGGCATGCAGCCCGATACCGCGATGATAGAAAACGTCGGCTACCTGATGCGCACCACCGCGGTATACGGCAACGGCAAATATGGTTTGAGCGATCGGGAACGGATTGCGCAGCGGCCCGAATTCGCCGGCTCTTTCCGTGCCGAATTGCTCGCAGTCTGGCTGATTCGCTGGTTTACCATCGATATGGTCGAACATATGGCCAGGGTACGGGACCCTGTTCATGCTGTGACCATGGATTTAGTGGTCAAATCCCGACTCGGCGTGGGCAACGCTACCGGTCTTGGTATGGCGCCCTTTCTGGTTAACCACCCGGCACTGATTCACAGCTGGGTCAATGCCCGCGAAACTGCACTGATGCGCGTACGCAACCTTGCCGCAGCCGGACCCAAAGAATCTGCCCTGTTCCAGCAGATGGTGAAAAGAATGGACCAGTGGGTAAAAGACTGGCATACCGTTGATCCCCGACAACAGCAAAGAATTGGTGAACTACAGAAAGACATCGACGCCATTGCCGGTCAACTAACCTCGGGAGCACTGAGTGCACCGACGCCATGGGATCATATGATTCGATGGTCCGAAACCTGTTTGTCGCTGGAAGGGCAGGAATTACTGGTGTCGTTGGTGATCGAACCTCACGGCGCACTGGTGGATGACCTGGCTGAGGATATGACCATAGACGAAGCGTCTTACCAGGGCATTGACGGGTCTATGACAGTAGAATGCGCCAGGATTTTGGTGGAGAAAAACTATTTGTGGGCACTGGAGACAGATTTTTCTGCCGACGAAGAAACTGCCCGGTTCTGGTATGTCTCCGAAGAAAAGCTGGAGCCCCGGCTGGGAGAGCGTTACCGGGAGCCTGGTGCAGACAGGGAACAACCCCTCGCCTTTGGCCGTGATATCGCCGCCTTGCACCAGCAATTCCATGCCGCAAACCCAAGCCAGTCACTAGCTGCTTTTCTGATGCAGTATCCACAGCATCGCTGTGCGGTGCGTCGTCTGCTGCTGGTAAACGATCTTCCATACGGCGAGATCCAGCACAATTTGATCGCCACTGACCTGGTTCCGGTAGACCTGCTGCGCTGCAAGCTTTCCTTTTTTGGCGCCACCCGGTTTGATCCACGTTCCGATCGCTGGATACGTATTACCATGTTTCAGAATGCGCCTTTTCCGGTTGATTTTCAGCACGCGGAACCGGACGACTGGATACTTCCCGCATTAGTGCCTTCCTGATCGAGTCCGCTATTGCACTATTCTCTTAACCAGATTGAACTGACCTGTCGAAAGGCTGTACGTGGTGCCGGACTCGACTGGGGTCTTGCTGAAGATGCCGGTCGGGCAATCCGCTGGCTTGAGTTGATGCACCTGGGCGGCGTCTCAATGCTGGCACCATTACTACAGGAGATCGATCATTCGGCGCCGGATCGGCTACGGATCAGGGATCAAGAAGGCATCTGGGTCACTACCTCGGATCTCGCATCTCCACTGATGATCGGCCCTGCATTATGCGACAGGATTAATGCCAGAGCGCTTATGTCTGAAAACGGGAAAGACACCATCGAGGTCGTGAATGCTGCCTGCCCTCTACTGTGTGTGGGCTTCGCTGGCGCTGCTGCCAGCCAGACAAATCGTAGCGTGGTATTGCAATGGGATGACATTCAAATAAGCTGTAATCCCCATAGCATGGTCATTGGGGCAGACGGGCGAGTGCCAGGCACAAAGTCAACAACACGCTTAATTGTCAGCATCGCCCGGGATGACAACCACCATATTAAGGGTGAACCCCGATTCGCTGAAATTGGCTCCCGCTATATTGATCCGAAATGCTGGGCTGATCTTGAGCCATTTGTTCATCGCACCTATGTGGAAGCCACCGAAGCATCACGCCTTGCTGGTGCCGGGGCCGGCACAATCGACAACGACTAACTTTCCCTTATAGTGCAAACTTCACCCGGTTGGACGGGAAAATAAAACCCGATTCAGGCCCTTTCGACGTATTCACCGGTATCGGTGTTCACTTTGATTTTCTCTCCGGCATAGACAAATTGAGGCACTGTAACTTTCAGTCCGGTCTCAAGTATTGCCGGTTTACCGCCGCTGGCTGCAGTCTGGCCCTTGACCACCGCCTCGGTTTCGGTGACTTCAAGAATTACGTTGGCTGGCAACTCGACGCCAATGGGGTTGTCGTTGTGAAAATTGATCCGCACGTCGGTATTGGGTAACAAAAACGGAATTTGCTCTTCCAGATCATCTGCCATCATGGTCAACTGCTCAAAAGATTCATTGTCCATAAAGATATAGGCATCACCCTCACTGTAGAGAAATTGCATCTGACGAGGCTCTACATGGGCTTTTTCTACTTTGTCTTCGGAACGGAAGCGCTCATTAAGCTTGGTTCCATCACCAATACTCTTCATTTCCATCTGGACAAAGGCCCCTCCCTTACCTGGCTTGACATGGTTTTTCTTGTACACCCGCCATAATTTACCTTGATATTCCAACAAATTACCTACGCGTGCTTCAAAAGCGGATATTTTCATTACGGTTGTCCAGGGCGGCGAAAGAGAGGCCGGATTGTAGGAGGAATAAAGGACCGGAGCAACTTCAGGTCTTCAGATTGTTCTCTGATCATATACTCTCGTTCTAACGATAAACGGCTCTGAGCCAATCTGCCAATGGTCGAGGGCAGGTGATAACATCAACCCCATGACCGAACCCGCAAAATTTGATTCCAGGCAATTTCTCGCATCGGTGTCAGAGAAACCCGGTGTATATATCTACTATAACGAAGCCGGGGATACGATCTATGTGGGCAAAGCACTGAACCTGAAAAAACGGGTGAGCAGTTATTTTCGTGGCACTTCCATTAGCCCCAAAACCCGCCTTATGGTGTCGAGAATTCGTCGTGCTGAAACCCAACAAACCCAGACTGAGAGCGAAGCATTATTGCTCGAACATAACCTGATCAAGGATCGCAAGCCGCGCTATAACATACTGCTTCGGGATGACAAGAGCTATCCTTATATCCGCCTGACCCATACCGAAGAATTTCCCCGGTTCAGCTTTTACCGTGGCCGCCGTAACCAGCCGGGAAAGTATTTCGGCCCCTACCCCGGTGCCGGTGCGGTGCGGGAAATGCTGAGTCATATCCAGAAAATATTTTTACTCAGACAATGCAACGACAGTTTTTTTCGCAATCGATCCCGGCCCTGCCTTCAGTACCAGATCAAGCGTTGCAGCGCACCCTGCGTTGGCCTGATTCCACCGCAGGATTATGCGGAAGATGTGCGACAGGCGAGGGCAATGGTTGAAGGCCGGGATAGTTCTTTGCTTGAAGAACTGATGGAGAAAATGGAAACTGCTTCCAACAAACTTGAATTCGAGCTCGCCGCAGATTACCGTGACCGAATTGCGCGCTTGCAGAGAGTACGGGAAAAACAATACGTCGCAAATAACACCAGTGATGCCGATGTGGTTGCGGTCGCTGTGGAATCCGGCACCGTATGTTTCGGTGTCATCACGATACGTCATGGCAGGAATCTCGGCGGTCGATTTGATATTCAACCCAATCCACTGGACCTGGAACCGGCAAAGTTACTGGAGGCTTTTCTACCACAAAACTATCTGGGCTCAGCCATTCCTCGTGAAATACTGTTAAGCGACAAGATCGATAGCCGCGCCTCGCTGCAGCAGGTGCTGACCCTGGAAGCAAAATCAAAAGTGGAGGTAAAACACAAGTGCAGATCCCAACGTTCGCGATGGATCGAAAGCGCACGGATCAATACCAGCGACCGGTTACGGGTGTACCTGAATGAGCGTAGCCAGATCAGCGGACAATTTGTTGCCCTGGCTGGTATTCTGGGGCTTGATGAAACCCCTTCAAGAATTGAGTGTTTCGATATCAGCCATACCATGGGTGAACGCACCGTAGGCTCCTGCGTGGTCTTTGATCAAATGGGTGCGGTCAAGTCAGACTATCGTAAATTTAATATAACGGATATAACGCCCGGCGATGATTATGCGGCTATGGAGCAAGTTCTGCTCCGACGCTACAAACGGGTCATTGAAGATGACGGTAAACTGCCAGACGTGGTTCTGATCGATGGTGGCAAGGGCCAGCTCGGTATTGCCAAAAAAGTATTTGACGAACTACAACTGAATGATTCTGTCTTGCTGGTGGGTGTTTCCAAGGGCCCGGAACGGCGCCCCGGGGAAGAGATGCTGCATCTTCCCGGGCACACAAGACCGCTCTATCCGGGGGGGACGTCGCCAACCTCACATTTAATTCAACGCATACGCGATGAGGCCCATCGATTTGCCATCACCGGGCACCGCAATCGCCGTGACAAGGCACGGACACAATCAACCCTGGAACAAATTGAAGGTGTGGGGGAAAAACGTCGACGCAATTTATTACGCTATTTTGGAGGCCTTGGCGAAATTCGGCGTGCCGGGGTCGAAGATCTGGCCAGGGTTCCAGGAATCAGTCCAAATATCGCCCAACGGATATATAATCGGTTTCATAACTGATAGTCTCTGGCAGGCCGCCCTGACAGGGGCGAAAATCGTAGACTGCCCGGGGAAATCAACCAATCATGGTCATCAGCTAATGTGGAACCTGCCGAATCTGATTACGCTGTTTCGGATAACATTGATTCCAGTGCTGGTTTTAATGTATTTCTGGCCCGGCGCCTATCGAGAAATCATAATCACCAGTATTTTTGTCGTCGCGGCACTTACCGATTGGCTGGATGGTTATCTTGCGCGCCGTATGAATGC
>CAYOGN010000145.1:0-9945 GCA_964403545.1 uncultured Gammaproteobacteria bacterium | reverse complement strand
ATGGTCGGGGTGGGGAGATTCGAACTCCCGACTCCTGCCTCCCGAAGGCAGTACTCTACCAGGCTGAGCTACACCCCGAATGCTTATAAAAAAATTGTCACAACCGTTTTTCTTTCATATTAGTGGCCTGATATATCCGTGATACGAGCCCTGACATAAACCCAGGGGGTACTGATACAAAGGAATTATTTTACCCTGAGTGAGGCATCGCAGGGAAGGGAAGAAGTGGCCTTATAACGTGGGCCAAACGGCAGAATACTATCGAGCCGGGTCGTTCCTATCCGCTCCGGCGCCCTGCTCCTGTACCAGCATCGGCGTGATTTTGAGATTGGTGCCTTACTGGAGTTTCTTTTGTTTTTTGGTTCCGTACCAATCTCTGCAGCAGCATCTTTTAAAAGCCCGCTTTCTCGCATCCGCGTTCATTTTGAAATACTCGATTTTTTGATGGAAGGTAAGAAAAGAACTCCACCACCGTTGGTGAGAACGAAACATTCGCAACGGGCACGACAGCCCTCCAGACCGATGTATGCGGAGCCGTCAATGGCGTAAATTTGTGTTAGATGATCAACTGGACCTTAATATTTGTTCACGTATCTCTGGTAACTTGCATAAACAACGGTGATTAAACTTGCCACAATTTCAAAAGGAGCAGTCAAGTTAATCAAGTGTATCCAGTCAGAAATTGCTCCCCTAAGACAGTGCTCTAACGGACTGAACTGCACCCCGACTTTTCTGGCAGGGCTTATTGAACTCAAATGTGAGGGATTTTGTGATTCCGGTTTTCCCTTCTGCAGTTGTTGAGGTGAAAAAAGGATGATATTGATCTGATCGCGGTTACAATTGGTTCCTTTTTCGAAAAGGCCGGTAAGAACAGACTATGAAACCAAAAGTTGCCGTAATTATGGGGTCCAGGAGCGATTGGGAGACGTTGTCCAGCGCTTGTGAAATACTGGATGAATTGTCTGTGCCCTACCACTGCGAAGTTGTTTCAGCCCATCGAACACCAACGAAAATGGTTACGTTCGCTGAGTCTGCGCGGAGCAATGGCATTGAAGTAATTATCGCGGGTGCCGGCGGAGCTGCCCATCTCCCGGGGATGGTTGCGGCGCATACGACCTTGCCCGTGCTCGGGGTTCCGGTAGAGAGTAAATCTCTTCGTGGTATGGATAGTTTGTTGTCTATTGTTCAGATGCCCAGAGGAGTGGCGGTTGGAACTCTGGCTATTGGTGCAAGTGGCGCATTTAACGCCGGTTTAATGGCCTGTCAAATACTTGCTTTACAAGATAGTGATCTCGCAGCAAGCGTAGACAACTGGCGTGCTGAAGCCAGTCAGAAAGTGCTGGATAATCCAGATCCACGGGTTTGATCCCGGCGCCTGACCAGGGAGCCTGTTATGTCTGATGTACTGGTCGTAGGTGCGGGTCAGCTTGGTCTCATGATGGCAGCCGCTGGAGCGCGATTCGGTATTTCGGTAGATCGTATTGACCATGTCAGTGGCGAAATTCTGCCGGGCACGTCGCGTACCCGAAATAAAACGACAACGGAAGAAATCGTTGCAAACTATCCGGTTATTACCGCGGAACTGGAGCATCTACTGGGCAACGAAATTGTTGAGCAGTTGGGTGATCACGAAGCCTGGATCAATGCTGAAGCACTCACATTGTTACCAGCAAGAGATCAGCAAAAAGCGTTACTTGACCAGTTGGGGGTGGCCACTTCCCCATGGGAGAAAATACTCCACCCTCGAGATCTCGAGGCAGCACAAATCAGGCTGGGTAAAGATCTGGTGGTCAAAAGTATTCGTGATGGTTACGACGGTAAAGGGCAGTGGATTGTGTCATCAAATTTCGAAGATCGAATCCCGGACGCTGCATTTGGCAAAATAATCGCCGAACGAAAAATAAATTTTTCTCGTGAAGTGTCTCTTTTGGGTGCGCGGTTTGCAGATGGGCAGTGTCATTTTTATCCGCTGGCAGAAAACTACCATCAGGCTGGAATGTTGCGCTATACGCTGGCACCTGCATCGAACTTTGAATCGATGCAATCAGATGCCGAGCAGATGTTGAAAACGGTGATGCAACGTCTTGATTATGTTGGTGTGATGGCGATGGAATGCTTTGAGCATGCCGATCAGCTGATGGTCAATGAACTGGCGCCCAGAGTGCACAATAGTGGTCATTGGACCCAGGTCGGCGCCGATTATAGTCAGTTCGATCTGCATCTGTTCTCGATATTGGGCAAGGCAATGCCTGAACCACAGCAACTCGCGACCAAGTCATTAATGCTGAATTTGATTGGATGCGAATGGAATCCGCGTTGGCAGACGATGGCAGGAATCCAATGTTACTGGTATGGTAAATCCTGGCGGAAAAATCGCAAACTAGGGCATATCAATATTGCGCGGGACACGTTAGCAGAGCTTATCAAATGCTGCGAGCGACTAAAGCTTACCCTGGACAGTTTCCATCAGCAGATGCTGGATCTGGCAATGCAGCGATTGGCAATGGAATAATGGTAGTGTTTTTCAGACATGCAGGCAGGTAATTAAGTTTTTTCATTCCCTCTAAAAGGAAAAATTAGTCTCTGTAAGCTAAAAATGGAAGTTATATAGATATATAATCTATTAAAATTAAATATAAAAAATAATATTTCTCAAATCTTCGATTGTGAAATAAATTATTTTAATGCAGAATCCGCTGCCGGGTGTCAGGGCGCGGTTTGGTCCTGGCGCAAATAAAAATTTCGGATTGAATCCAGATTGAATCGAGTCGAGGAAGATGAGCCAGAACCCACCTATCCAGACTATTTTACTGACTGAATTGCAGGCAGCTTGCACGTCAACACTTGAAGGCCCGTCAGTTCGCGGAGAAATAACATCAGCTTGTTCCGCATTATCGTTCACGCCGACATTTGCCCGAGGTGCGGAATATGTCATTGATGCTGCAACATTACGTGCCATGCAAGAACAAAAAAATCTGCTATTAGTGGATGTTCGCACGCCTGAGCAGTGTCCCGATGGACATATTCCCGGGGCGGTGCAACTGGATCGTACAGAACTGAGTCTTCGACACAACCAGACCGAAGCGTTGTTGCCCGATACCGAATCACTGTCCAGAACTTTTTCGAAGATTGGTCTGCGCCCGGATCACTTTGTTGTTGCCTATGACGATGATACCGGGGTAGATGCAGCACGATTATTGTGGACACTGGAAGTTATTGGACACAGAAATTACGCACTGTTGAATGGTGGATTCGCCGCCTGGGATGACCTGGAGTATGCGGTTGATGAGCATCCTGCTCAGCCGATACAGAGTAGGTTCACAGTGGCTGATTTCGGTTCAGCGGTGGTCGATTTCAAGTACGTGTTGGAGGCAATCGACCGGGCGGACATTTGTATTGTTGACAATCGCACTGCTGCGGAATTTTCCGGGAAGGACAAGCGAGCAAATCGAGGAGGACATATTCCGGGTGCGGTGCAATTTGACTGGTCTTCAACCATCGATCTGCATAGCGGTGGTACCTTGCTGGAGCCTGATGCAATCAGGGAAAAGTTGCATACCTCGGGAATAACGCCTGAAAAGGAAATCGTCCTGTATTGTCAGTCTAATCGACGCTCGTCCCACACTTTCCTGATTCTGAAATGGCTCGGTTACGAGCGTGTCAAGTCTTATGCGGGATCCTGGTCGGAATGGGGCAATTCCATTGATGCCCCAATTGAGACAGATCCAGGAGAATAATTACGTGACCCCCGTCTTTTCGATTTCCTGCTTGCGTTTTGTGATATAGGCATCCAGTTGCTCGAGGATTGCAGGATCCAGATCCGGCTTTTGATAGTTTTCGAGCAGCTGTTTCCAGACTTTGTTGGCACGCTGGGTTGCTGTTAGTGATCCGGCTTGCTGCCAGTTTTCAAAATTCTGCCAGTCTGATAACAGTGGTTGATAGAATGCGGAACGGTAGCGGTCCATCGTGTGGGCGGTTCCGAAAAAGTGCCCTCCATGGCCCGCTTCGCTAATGGAATCAAACCCAAATTCATCATCACTGATCTTGAGCGGCGTAAACGCTTCCGCAAGGGTCTGAATCATTTCTGTGTCAATAATGAATTTTTCATAGGAGGCACATAAGCCACCCTCCAGCCAGCCCACACTATGGGCAACAATATTGGCATGGGACAGAAAACATGCCCACAACGACATCGCCGACTCGTAAGTGGCCTGGGCATCCGGGGCGTTTGAAGCATTCACATTACTGGAGCGATAGGGCAGGTTATAATACCGGGCCAATTGACCGCCGGCCAGTACGCCTTTAATGTATTCCGGGGTACCAAATGCGGGAGATCCTGTTTTCATATCGACATTTGAAGTAAATCCGCCAAAAACCACGGGGCATCCCGGACGCAGCATTTGGACAAATGCGATAACCCCGAGGGCCTCGGCGGTTTGCTGGGCCAGTGCACCTGCCAGGGTGACCGGACTCATGGCGCCAGCCAATGTAAACGGTGTGACAATGCACGGTAATCCCCATTTGCTCATCTCCATCATCCCGGAGAGCATTTCCTTGTCCACCACCAAAGGTGAATTAACATTGATCACCGTAATCAGACCGGGATTCTCCAGCTGATCTGCCGGATCAATCTGACGTACCATGGAGTTCATGATAACGCCATCGGCAACCCGTTGTGCACCGATGCCGCGGGGATTCCAGACCCGTTCTCCATAGACGATTTCGGCCCTGTAAAAATCCAGGTGCCGGGAATCCCCCGGTAAGTCCATCGCTTCAACCGAGGATGTGCCTGACATGGAAACCACATTCAGGCTATGGGTAAGTTTAATCAGATTGCACTGATCCTCATAGCTGCCAGGTCGTCTGCCACGATCCAGATCTGAAACATTTGGCGGCCCGCCCACGGGCATGAAGTTAGTGTGATTACCACCAATGGTGACGCTCCGATCCGGATTGCGGGCATGTAGTCTGAATTTCGCGGGTGCCTTTGTTATGTACTTGCGCAAGATCGATGTTTCAAAGCGAACAATACCGCTGTCATGATCAACGTCTGCACCATGTTCCTGCAAGATTTTCAGCGCTTCAGGGTGTTGAAACCGGAGGCCATTGATGGCCAGGATCTTCATCGCGGCGCGATCAACGGTGGCAACCTGCTCTTCACTCAAAATATTGAAAGGTGGCCATGGATTAGTGACTGGACCGATGGGTCGTTGTACCAGCCCGGATTGTTTTCCAGCGGATGATTTTCGCTCTGAACCCGATCGCTGATTTCTTCTTTTGCGCATTTTATTTTTCTGTTTGAATTCAATGTGAATCTTATCACCAGCAGTGTTAACTAAAGGCAACTTACAGCTCGCAAGGTTAATTTTTCTGTGATTAAATCGCCCTGACTTCATCGTCATACCTGGAAAACTAAATGGCTCGTAAATCCGCAGAATGTAGCCGCTTGTTGCGCAACCTGGCTACGTTGGCAAACAAGTCGCTTGCTGAAGCGACGGCGATGGAACCAGGTATGTACACCTCAAATGAAATACTTGATCTGGAACGCGAGCAAATTTTCAAAAGCCAATGGCTGTGCGCCGGACGGAGCGATAGCATCCCCAACGCAGGCGATTACCTGACCTATGAGATTGATCGCCAGCCGGTGGTGGTAATTCGTCAGTCAGACGGAAGCATTGCCGCCTTTGCCAATGTCTGCCGTCACCGTATGATGACTCTGCTTGAAGGGAGTGGCCGTTGCAAGCGAATTGTCTGTCCTTACCACGCCTGGACCTATGGGTCCAATGGCCAGTTGCTGACAGCGCCGTATATGCAGGATCGACCTGGTTTCGACAAAAGTAAGGTGAAGCTGCCAACCATTCGTTGCGAGGCATGGTGTGGATGGATTTATCTCACCCTCGATGCCAAACTGGCATCAGTCAGTCAACAGCTGCTTGATTTGGAAAAAATTGTTACCCCCTACAAAATGGAAAACTATATCCAGATTGTTCAACAGGACCATATCTGGAAAACCAACTGGAAACAGTTAACAGAAAATTTTATGGAAGGTTACCATTTGCCAGTTACCCACCGAGCAACTGTCGGTGCTTATTTCCCGATTGAAAACACCCGGTTTTCCAAAGCGAAACCGGACCCTGCGTTTACCTATCAAACTTTCACCAAGACCGGGGATGCGCCCGTTGGAACGGCGCATAAAGACAATAGTCACCTCAAGGGCGCGCAACGAAGTACTTCTGTACTATGTTCCATCTTTCCCTCACATATGTATTCGTTGGCTCCAGACCATCTCTGGTATCTTTCTCTGCAACCACTGGGAACCGGTCAGGTGCGGATTCGATTTGGTGCGGCGGTGGCTCCGGAAGTGCTGGCCGCAAGCAAAAATCCGAAAAAATTAATCAGGGATACCTGCACATTTCTCGATCAGGTTAATCAGGAAGACAAGAGCGTAGTAGAGGGCATTCATCGCGGCGTTAATGCACCACTATCAACCGCCGGACCTTTATGTTGGCTGGAGCGGGAAAATCACGAATTTACCCAATATATTGCACGAAAGCTTTGCTGAGTTTTCCGGGCCGGGGTGTAGTGTATTCAATATATCGTATGCATCAGAGCATCCCAAATGATCTATTGAATACACTACACTGATGCAAACTTTATCCCATCCTGACAGGCCAATTTACGGTCTTGCGTTCATGCTCGCCAGCATAATGATGTTTTCTGCCATGGATGCGCTGGTGAAATGGTTGAGTGCCGATTATCCACTGTACCAGATTATGTTCTTTCGCAGCGCAGCTGCACTGCTGCCGGTATCCATTTTTGTCGCTATGGCTGGTGGGATATCCATCCTGAGAACCACACGACCACGGTTGCATTTGTTTCGCTGCACCATTGGAATCAGCGCCATGGGTTGCGCATTTTACGGGCTGGCAAATATGCCTTTGGCTGAAGCCATGGCTATTTTTCACTCGGCTCCAATTCTTATGACCGCATTATCGGTACCGTTACTGAGAGAGAAAGTTGGCATTCGCCGCTGGCTGGCAGTTTTTGTCGGATTTGTTGGTATGTTACTCGTGATCCAGCCAGGGGCGGGGTTGCTCGAGGGTGGTGGGGTAATTATGCTGATCGCAGCATTTCTGGTGGCCCTCGCGAGTAATGTTATTCGAATTCTCATTCGGACGGATGATCCGGCGAGTATCACTTTTTATTTTACTTTCTCGGCCGTAGTGGTAACAGGATTGATCTCTCTCTACTGGGGCTGGGTTCGGCCAACAACCATTGATTTGATATTGCTGATTGCCATTGGAATGCTTGGTGGTTGTGGTCAGTATTTTATGACGCTGAGTTTCAAGAACGCAGAATTGGGACTGGTGGCACCGCTCAAGTTCCTGACCATCGTTATAGCAGGAATTATTGGGTATCTGGTTTGGTCCGAGGTGCCGGATAAATTCAGTATTGTCGGCATCGTGGTAATTATTACCAGCGGTGTCTACACCATGCACAGGGAAGCCCGCCTTAGCAGGATAATATCGGTGCCTGTGTCAGCTGAACCTGAACTGTTGATAGGTCGGAATTCAAAGAGCCCTGATCTTGAATCAAAACGGAGGACCTAATAAGTTCTCATTTGTCCGACGACGATACCCTGAATCTGCACCTGATCATCGCGAAAGTTCATTGGCTCCATTGCCGAATTTTCGGGTACCAGACGAATCCGGTTATCTGAAATGGTATAAAAACGTTTGAGGGTCGCTTCGTCGTTATCAATGAGCGCCACCACAATCTCCCCATTTTTTGCCGTGCTGGACTGCTGTACGATGACATAGTCACCATCATGAATGCCCGCTTCAACCATGGATTCCCCGCTGACTTGCAGTACAAACCGGTTAGGCCCGGCAAAAAGATGGGTAATATTTAATTCCATACTCTGGGCTATGGCCTCGATGGGCCTGCCAGCAGCGATCTTGCCAAGCATCGGCAGGGTCAGGTCGCTGACAGGTTTGCCGGTGCATTGAAGGTTCTTGTTGCCACCATCGCTGTGCAAAAATCCTTTCTCAAGCAATGCGGTCACATAACGATGAATGGAGCCACGAGAGGTGTACCCTACGCCGGTGGCAATTTCTGCCAGGGTCGGTGAGCGCTGCTCTTCAAAGCAAAAACGGCCAATATAATCGAGGATCTTCTGTTCTATATCGCGCATTGATATCAGTATTTAGATTGTTCTCAACAATGAGAACAAATATCCATGGCGAAGTCAATGACCTGAGCAATAAATTTAATTTATAAATAACACCGGTCTGGCAAATTTAATCGGTTCTGCGTACACAGCCGGGGAAACTGCACAACATTTCAAATAGCAGGTTGGCTGCCAGCAATGAAGTATTTCCGGTGGTGTCATAGGGCGGAGAAACTTCCACCAGATCAGCTCCAGCCAGATTCAACCCCCAGGTGCCGCGTATAATTTCAATACCCTGGGATGCCATTAGTCCGCCAGGCTCCGGGGTCCCCGTTCCCGGTGCAACCGAGGGGTCCAGTCCATCGATATCGAAGCTGAGATAAGTCGGCGTATCAGGGCCGATGACTCCGCGTATTTCTGTCATCAGGGGTTCCATGGATTTGTACCAGCATTCTTCCGCCGGTACTACCCGGGCGCCCTGATCCCGCGACCAGTCAAAATCCTCGGCACTGTATCCTGTCGTGCGCAGGCCGATCTGAAACATTTTGCTACCCTGAACTAACCCCTCTTCGATTGCGCGGCGAAAAATAGTGCCGTGAGCGATTTTCTCACCGAACATCACATCATTAATATCGGCGTGAGCATCCACATGAACCAGCGCAAGGGGGCCATGTTTTCTGTGTAATGCCCGCAAAATTGGTAGTGCTATGGTGTGATCACCGCCCATGGTCAGGGTTTTAACGTTATGGGTTAAGACTTCATGGTAGTAATTTTCAATAATCTCGATGGATTTCGGTAAATGAAACGTATTGAGCGGAACATCCCCAATATCGGCAATCTGGAAACTGTCAAAAGGTGCTGCCCTTGTGTACATTCCATAGGGCCGGGTCAAGACCGATTCCCCGCGTATTTCCCGTGGGCCGAAGCGAGTGCCCGAACGGTTGCTGGTACCAATATCCAGTGGTACCCCGATGATGGCAATATCCAGATCTTTTGCGCCGCTTTGCGCAGGTAATCGAAACATGGTTCCGGGGCCAGCGAAGCGGGGCATCTCGTTGCCTCCAAGGGGCTGGTTAAAGTGTTTGGTCATCGGCTTTTTTTGAGGGGATAGCATTCAGAGTCATTGAGAATAACCTGTAGCCAATGGCCAAAACAATAGCCATCGCGATGGTTTTTAATTGCCTGGAAGCCGTTTTCAATGCAATATTCGGACACAAAATCGGCATACGATCAGAATAATGGTTGAGAAGAAGATGAAAGCACATGCGCGGGTGGTTGTTATTGGCGGTGGGATTGCCGGTTGTTCGGTGTTGTATCATCTGACTTGTGAAGGCTGGACAGATGTGGTGCTGGTAGAACGCGATGAACTGACCTCAGGCTCTACCTGGCATGCGGCAGCCCAGGTAACTCAGTTCGGTGCCAATCAGACGATGGTAGGACTCAAGCGTCACAGTATCGATCTTTATCGGGAACTCGCTGCAGACCCGGATTTCCCCATTAACTACCACATTACCGGCGGTATGCGGCTGGCACATACCCGGGATCAGGTAGATACCTACAGGCATTTTATTGGCATGGCTGTCGGCATGGGTGTTGAGATGGAATTTATTGATGGTGATGAGGTCGGTGTTCGCCATCCCCTGATCAATACCGAGGGATTGCTTGGTGCCTGGTGGGATCCCCTGGACGGAGATATCGATCCGGCACAACTGGTATTCGCATTGGCCCGAAGGGCCCGCAAGGCAGGTGCAGAAATTTATCGTTTTAATCCGGTA
>CAYOGN010000144.1:0-7439 GCA_964403545.1 uncultured Gammaproteobacteria bacterium | reverse complement strand
TACTAACCTGACGCCTGATATCGGTGGCAACCGGTTCGATCTACTATGGTCTGTTGACCCGTTCGGCGAACTGCTCAAGGGTGATCTTCATCCGGCTTTGCAGGCAGGGCTTCCACTATCTCCCGATCGCTTTGCTGCAGGTTATCCCGGACTACTCTTCCCTTTCAACGCATTAGGGTGAATTTACCTCGGGACCCGTTGGATATCAAGGTGTTCTGATGTGCATAACTACCGTTGAACCCCACGTTGCCGGTAAAAAAATGTCACCAACAAAGACAGTACAATCCCACAGCCCAGCCCCGCTGTATGGGCAGTATTTGCCACCCCGAGATCGAATAGCTTTTCCAGGATCCCGGTCCAGCAGATCACAAACCAACCCAGCATCAATTTTACAATTGCCGGATTGAGTCGTATTCCAAACCAGGGGTTGGTGAGACCCTGAATCCAGACATAACCAAACAGCGCGTAGACGACACCTGACATGCCACCAAAAACCGGTCCTGAAACCCAGTATTGGGCAAGATTTGAAAGGGCACCGCTCAGCAGACAAACCAACGCAAGCAGCAGTCCGCCCTGTTTGGATTCAATAATTCGACCCAGTTCCCAGGTCCACATCATGTTGAATACAATATGGAAAATTCCAAAGTGGAGGAATATGGGGGTAATTATTCGCCATATTTCGCCGGCCTGTATTTCTGGCAGTGGCGGGCGAATATATTCGGAAATCAGCAGTGGTTTTATCACCGCTTCGAAATTCCATAGCGTCATCAACGCGTACACGACAATGCTGAACCCAATAAATGCCAGGGTGACTGGAAATTTCCAGGAGGTCATTGCTGGAGCAATTCCATCCGGTCGTTTTGCCCCAGGGTAACCTGGACGCCATCCAGGGAAATAAAAACCCGCCCTTTAATATCCCGGTGCCGCGCCTGGTAATGCACGACTTCACTGCCTTCCGAGGTCACCTGAATATCGACGATTCGATTGTTCTGGTGCCAATGATAGGCAAAAACAGCACCGGATATCGCCACCAGAACCCCGATCATGATATATGCCAGGGTATGGGTAGATAGTGCACCTTCAGCTTCCTGCGCAGATGGTGCGGGATTGGCTGGTTGCTCGCGCATGCGTTTATTGCGATAGAACAGCACAACCCCGATGATCACCACCAGGGTAAAGAATATTTTACTCAGCATATTTTTTCCGGTTTCAAATCTCCCGGAGGGAGTTGTAAATAAAATCCGTATTGCCGCAGGTCTTGTCTAACCGTATCGATATCTGCCAGCGCCAGGCGCTGGCGTTTGGACAAATCCACATTCAGTACCAGTTTAACCTCCCCGATTAAATCTACCAGCACCTTCGGAAGCTTTGAGAAGTCATCCTTATGCGCAATGTAAAGATAGGTATTGGCCTTCTTGCAACTTTTATAAACCCATGTATGCATGGCGCGAGAGCAACGATTGCCGGTTATTTGTTGCCACCCCAAAGCCAGCCCCAGCCTGTTTTTTTGTCGGTATGGCCACGTTTTTCGAGGGGAACATAATCGCGTTGCTTTTGCCCCATATACAATTGCCTGGGACGACCGATTTTCTGTTCTTCGTCGATCAGCATTTCCTTCCAGTGAGATACCCAGCCCACCGTACGACCGATGGCAAACATGACAGTAAACATTGAGGTCGGGAAACCCATGGCGCTCATGATAATGCCGGAGTAGAAATCGACATTGGGATAAAGTTTTTTATCGATAAAATACTGATCTTCGAGGGCGATCCGTTCGAGTTCCATTGCCAGCTCAACCTTCGGATCATTGACCCCGAGCACGTGTAAAACTTCGTGACAGCACTCACGTAAAACGGTTGCACGAGGGTCATAGCTTTTATACACCCGGTGGCCAAAACCCATCAGTCGAAAGCTGTCCTTGGGGTCTTGCGCTTTCTTGATGTATTTGCCGATATTTTCAATTGAACCGATTTCATCGAGCATTTTAAGTACCGCTTCGTTAGCGCCACCATGGGCAGGGCCCCACAATGAAGCGATGCCAGACGCTACACAGGCATAAGGATTAGCCCCTGAAGAACCAGCCAGCCGTACCGTTGAGGTGGAGGCGTTTTGCTCATGATCTGCGTGCAGGATCAACAGTTTTTCTACTGCCCGGGTCAGGACCGGATTGATCTCGTAATCCTGTGCCGGATTCGAAAACATCATTTGCACCAGATTTTCGGTGTAACTGTGATGGTTCCGTGGCATCGGAAATGGTAACCCCAGTGAGTACTTGTAAGCATATGCACCGATAGTGGGCATTTTGGCAATAATCCGGTGTGCTGCGAGACGACGCTCTTCAATGTCTGTGATGTCCATCTTGTCGTGGTAAAACGCAGACAGGGCGCCAACAACACCCACCATAATGGCCATGGGATGGGCGCTGCGCATAAAGCCCGAATAGAATTTGGTCAGCTGTTCGTGCAGCAGGGTATGGTGTCTGATGTCATTGTCGAAATCTTCTTTTTGCTCCGGGGTTGGTAATTCTCCGTAAAGCATCAGATAGCAGGTTTCCATGTAATCGCAGTTATTGGCAAGATCTGCGATGGCATAACCGCGATGCAATAGCACACCATTATTACCATCGATATAGGTAATATCGGATTTACATGCGGCGGTTGAGGTGAATCCCGGGTCGTAGGTAAGGACCCCGGTTTTTGCGTATAGCGATCGAATATCGATCAATCGATTCTCCATGGCACCGGTTCGGGCGGGCATTATCCAGGAATCTCCGGTTTTATTGTCGGTTATGGTAAAACTGTCGCTATCAGTTTTCTCAGGATCAGAAATCTTTTTCTGGGTTGTTTTCTTTTTGCTCATATTTTTTCCTTTGCTACGCTTATCACTAGCTAATCTGGCTATATAAGATAAAGGAAAACCCGGTGAAGTACAAACTTGACATTGTAAAATAAATCTAATGACAAACAATTTATAGTGGACATGAATCCTCCAAAGCCTTTGTATCTTCGCGGCCAGAGTGGACGGTTGGCGGCGCTTTCCTTTGGAGATCCTGACAAACCCCGGATATTGGCGCTCCACGGATGGCTAGACAATGCAGCGAGTTTCGTGCCTTTGGCGATGTTACTCAACCATTACCATGTTGTCTCATTTGATTTCCCTGGCCATGGTTTTTCTGATCATCGACCCGAAGGAGTAAATTATCATCTTGTAGACTATGTCGCCGATGTCGCACATGCGGTGAGGGACCTCGGCTGGAAATACTTTCATATCATGGGTCACTCCCTTGGTGCTGGTGTCGCAATGGTTTACGCCGCGGCGTATCCGGAGCAGGTAAAAAAGCTGGTGCTTATTGATGGCGTTGGGCCGATTTCAGCTAAACCGGGCTCCGCTTCCGGTCGGCTACGGAAATCTATCGATGCCGGACTCGAGTCAGTATCCCGGGCTCCTTCAGCGGCCCGTATTTACGATGACTGGCAAATACTGATCAGTGCCAGGCGCCAGGCCAGCCCGATTTCTGAGCAAGGGGCCAATTTACTGCTCCGGCGAGGTGCCACGGAAAAAAATGACGGAATTACACTCAACGCGGATCGGCGGTTGAAACATCCATCGGCGAACTATCTTACGGAAGAAGTCGTATTGAATTTTATTGCCCATGTTGAGGCACCTACGCTGATATTGCTGGCGCGGGAAGGTATGATCATCAATCAACCGACCACGGATAGCAGAATTGCGGCGTTCCAGAATATAACGGCGAAAGAATATAGTGGCCAGCATCATTTTCATATGGATAGTCCGGAATTATTGGCGGGTGATATTCAGCAATTTTTATCGGCCAGTTAGTTTGCACCCAAGGAGCACCAACGGAGTGTTACAGCTCATAGTTTATATACCCACTCCAAAAGAGCATCCTGAATCTGGTTTCCGTTCCAGTAGTTGATTTTGCTGGAATCAATCATCATGGTGACGATGTAATGCTCGCCACTCTGGGAGTGGACGTAGCCAGCCATACTTCGAGTGCCATTGATCAGGCCGGTTTTTATCCGTGCTCTGCCGGATAGTTGACTTCTCTTGAGTCGTTTGCGCATGGTTCCATCCAGTGCAGCAAGAGACAGGGATGCGAGGAATTCAGGGCGCCAGTTACCATCCCATGCTAACTGGAGCAGCCGGGTAATCTGGCCGGCGCTGATCCGGCTGATCCTGGAAAGACCGGCACCATTATCGATGACTATCCCGGTGGTATTGATTCCTTCCTGGTCTAGCCACTGCATTACATTGCCGATAGCGGCTACCCTGGTATCCGGGGTCGGACCCGGGGACAATTCGGCTCCGATGGTGAGCAGCAACTGACGGGCCATTACGTTATTGCTGAATTTATTGATGCTGGTAATATTTTCTACCAGGGTGCGGGACGGTACTGTTACCAGTTCGCTGGCAGTTCCGGGTGCCACACCTTTACCATAGCCCCCGCTCAGGGTGCCGCCCATGGATTGCCATAAATATCGAAATAGCCGGTAAGTATATTCGTGGTTTGAAACGATACTTCGGGAAATGGAGTGAGTGCCACAACTCGGTCGATATTTGCCACTGAAGCGAGCCTCAATCTTGCTATTGCCGGCTTTGAGCCGCAGTGACCACCCGGAGTTTCGACTGATACATTTACCTTTTTCGGTTGCCAGATGGTTGTGAATTTCCAGATTGGCGAGGGGCGGGTCGGCAAACACATTAATGCCTTTTCCGGTATTTTCAGGGTAGGGATCGATGACAAATCGGGTTGCCGAAAAGTTGGTGAGTGCTGCATCGGGGCCCACATTATATAATCGTGTTGCCTTGCCATCGAAGGCGGCCCGGTCGTGTTGCGGGATGTTGAAAAAAGAATCGTCAATGATCAGGTTGCCCCGAATATGATGAATTCCACGCTCACGAATGGCCAGTATATGGCTCCAGAACCGATCAACCGTCAGAAATGGATCGCCACTGCCGACCATGATGAGGTTCCCCTGCAAAGTGTCTCCGGCTACTTTGCCATCGATCAAATAGCGTGTTTCCCACTGGTAGGTAG
Organism: uncultured Gammaproteobacteria bacterium; assembly: GCA_964403545.1. GTDB lineage: Bacteria > Pseudomonadota > Gammaproteobacteria > Arenicellales > Poriferihabitantaceae > VYFG01. Next base: position 2,380 of record CAYOGN010000144.1, on the reverse strand, counting down.
GCCCGAGCAGTTCAAGGGCTGCCAGAGTGGTGACCAGTTTTAGAACAGAGGCCGGATTGCGCGGCAGGGTCGAATTCAGCGCCAGAAGTGATTGACTGGCATCGACTTTTCTCACCTCTACACTGACCGAAGACAGAGCGATGCCATTTTTTTTCAATAGCTTTTGCACCGACCCGGGCAACCCCTGGTTTACGGCGGAAGCGCAATTGGCAACAAATATCCCGATCAGGAACACCATCGATACCAGCAAATCATTTCCAATTATTTTATTTCTCATGGGATCGTAAATTCAGAGAATGGTATAATTTTGTCGCTGGTTGGGGATCAGGAATCAACAATTCAGACTGCAAAGTAGTGCAGGGCACAAACAATTAACAAAAGTGCCCTTTCCTTTATTAAACATATACCGACTAATATGGCCCGCCATAAAAACATATACAAGATACAGTTCCAAAATAATGGGCAGCTCTACGAGTTATTTGCTCATGAGGTGTCCCAGGGAAATATGTATGCATTTGTCGAGGTTGCAGATATCATTTTTGGTGAACGCTCCAATTTCCTGGTAGATCCTTCGGAAGAGAAGCTGAAGGCAGAATTTGGTCAGGTCAAGCGAACCTATATTCCAATTCAGGCAGTTATTCGAATAGATGAGGTTAAAAAGGAAGGCACTAACAAGATTCTCGACAATAAGCATTCAGTGGGAACCGGGGGAAACATTTCAGCATTCCCGATACCGCCATTGAAACCCAAAACATAGTAGGGCGCGCCATCGTCGTAAGAAAGCACTGGCTCCAGATAAATACAGGAAACACGTTCGTAGGCGTATTAAGGCAGGTCGCTGGACACCACGCGGGTTACAATACTGTTTCATAATTGTAAATGGTGAAACTAAAAGGTAATATACTGGTATACCCGTTTTAACGAGGAAAGCAGATGGAAGCCCTACAATTAGAGAACGTAATCACCAAGACAATAGATGGCCTGAAAAGTAATGGCAATCTGACTGGCGTCGATGTGGCTAATATCGCCGACGTGTCCAAGGCAACGGTCTCGCGTTGGTCTTCAGGAAAAGCAGTTCCGCACCCCAAAACACAGCTCGTTTTATCGGATCTTCGATATGTCGTTGATCGGCTATCTGAGTTCTATAGTCCTGATGAGACGAGAACCTGGCTGTATGCGCGCAATGATCTACTAAATGGGGAAAGGGCAATTCAGATGATTCACAATGATCGGACAGATGAAGTGTTGTCTGCGATCGAAAGCATCGGTTCTATGGATTACTTATAAAACGACCAACATAAGTAGAGACCATCATGTTGGATCCGGAAATTCTGGATGCATTGGATAAACTATCAGGCGAGCCGCTAAAGACAAAAGCATGGAGAGTTACTTGGGCTTCTAGAAACCCACTAGCCGGCGGAGTGGGGGGCGGGCGATGGTCGCCACCCAATCAGTTTGAAGCGCTGTATACGAGCTTAAAAGCAGATGGTGCGCTTGCTGAAGCCTATTACCATTTATCCAGAGGGCCTGTATTTTCCAGCTCTTCGATGAAGATCAATCAGATCTCGGTCAAACTGGTTAACGTTCTTACACTCGATATCAAAAACCTCAATCTGCTTGGCATCGCCGATCCATTGGCGTCAAGAATAGATTTTAATTTGACTCAGCCAATCAGTGAAGCGGCACATTTACTCGATTGCCAAGGGTTGCTGGTACCGAGTGCGCGTTTTGAATGCAAGAACCTTGTTGTTTTCATGGACAGAATCGACCCAGAGAAACAGCTCAAAGTATCTAAAACTGAAGATGTGAATTGGCCGGCGTGGCGAGAACAAAATAAATAGAAAAATTCAAGAGAGCGAAAATAGAAAATAAATGTCTCAAGAAGCATCATTTGCACAGAGACAGGCTGCGTAAAGCCAGGTTTCTATTGCGATTCATCAATAGGACGATTTCGTCGTGTAGTCCCTGCAGGAGTCTGCTTAATTCACCAGCAACTCTGCTACTCTTTGTTGAATTTCAGGCACTAGCTCCAGTTCAAACCATGGATTTCGCTTTAGCCAGATATTATTTCTCGGGCTTGGATGCGGTAGCGGGATAGTCTCCGGAAGATACTCTCTCCAACAGGCAACGGTTTCTGTTAGTGAACCTTTGCGACGCTTGGCAAGATAATATTTTTGCGCGTAGGTGCCAATTGCCAGGGTTAGTTTTATCTCGGACAGTAGGGAGAGCAATTGGTGATGCCATGTTGTGGCGCATTCTGGTCTGGGTGGCAAGTCACCATTGTTGCCGGTACCCGGATAGCAAAACCCTATGGGGACAATCGCAATCTTCTTCTGGTTATAAAATTCTGCTGCGCCGATACCCATCCATTTTCGCAATC
>CAYOGN010000143.1:0-32037 GCA_964403545.1 uncultured Gammaproteobacteria bacterium | reverse complement strand
GTTCCTGGTGCGCGGAATCCCTTTGTTCCCTTGGGTGGACATTATTGTGCAGCATTGTCTGGAAATCACGTGCTATGCTTCTGGCTTGGTCGATGGTTGTCTTGGGAAATTCACCGCAACGGAGCCTGACAGTTTGGCGATCACGTTTAAAATATTGAGTTAATACGAAATGCTTGACCCCTTTGTCATTCACTACCAAACCGAACCCTCGCAATGTCGATGATTTCTTGTTTTCATCCAGGTAATAAACCCGCTCGCCTTTCATTGCTGGCTGTAAAGATTCGAGGGTGGATTTAATGAAGATTATTTGCTCGCTCATGCCTCGGGTCACGATGGGGTCACGAATTCAGGTGTATTGCTGTCTATTTCCATTAAACTTAGTATTTATCTAACTTGTTGAATAATAATAATTAGTAATCTCTATTATACTATATCAATATGAGTCATATCAATAAACAGTGTAAGAATAATCCTGCGGTACACTCTACCCCATGAACACTCATAAAAACAAGCGTGTACTGGTGGGCATTACGGGTGGAATTGCAGCCTATAAAAGCCCTGAGCTGGTGCGGCGATTGATTGATCGCGGATGCAATGTGCGTGTAGTGATGACCCAAGCTGCAAAGGCATTTATCACTCCATTAACCCTTCAGGCCGTCAGCGGGCATCCGGTGTATCAACATTTGCTCGATACCGATGCCGAATCGGGTATGGGACATATAGAACTTGCCCGCTGGGCAGAACAGATCATAATAGCACCCGCAACCGCCAACTTTATCTGCAGGCTGGCCACTGGCCAGGCAGATGATCTGTTATCTACCCTTTGCCTGGCAACCACTGCCGAAGTGGCGGTTGCCCCGGCAATGAACCAGCAAATGTGGCGCAATGCTGCCACGGCGGAAAACCTGGAAACGCTACGACGACACGGAGTGCAGGTTATTGGCCCGGGTAGCGGCGATCAGGCTTGTGGAGATGTCGGGCCCGGGCGGATGACCGAGCCGGATGAAATTGCCCAAATACTGGCGGGTGAACCTGGTCAGCGATTGCTCGCGGGTAAAAAGGTCCTGATTACCGCGGGACCAACCTGGGAGGCCATCGACCCGGTGCGTGGTATCACGAATCATAGTTCTGGAAAAATGGGATTCGCGCTTGCTGAGGCGGCTTCAGATTTTGCCGCCGAGGTGACCCTGGTGAGTGGCCCGGTTCATCTGCAGGCGTCTGCAGCGATCAGGCGTATCGATGTTATTTCAGCGCGCGATATGCTTGCAGCAGTAACGCGGGAGATATCCGGGACAGATTTATTTATCTCGGTGGCAGCAGTAGCGGACTATCGCCCCGTTTCTGCGGCCGAGCACAAGATCAAAAAATCCGATAGCGATCACAGCATGATCATCGAAATGGTGCGAAATCCAGACATTCTGGGCACTGTGGCTGCGCTCGAGAACCCCCCATATACCGTGGGCTTTGCTGCCGAGACTCAGCAAATCAAAGAGAATGCCCGGACCAAACTGGAGAAGAAAAAAGTCAATATGATTGCGGCAAACAATGTCGGTGGTGAAGAAAGTGCCTTTGGCAATGATCAAAATTCTGTGACCCTGATTCATCCGGACGGTGAGATTACCATCCCTCCTGGAGACAAGTATGCGGTGGCCATCCAGATGCTGGAACATATCAGCAAGATTGCAGGTGCGAAATATTGATGACGATATTGTCAAAGCACTGAAAATTAAGGGCGAGCCAACATGGTATTTTTGCAGAAGCAGAGCATCGATGGATTCTTGAGCAAGTGTTAACCAGACCAAAAATTAGCTTTGCCAATGGTTCAGGAGGAAACGCACGTATGGGGCGACTACGTGTTTCGTATCACGAGAATGCTCTGGATAAAAAAGTCGCTGCCACGGCATTTATTTATGGTTTAACGCTGCTCACTTGGAATATGGATGATTTTGCGGGTGCCGGTGTAAAGATATTGAATCCGTGTGTTTAGCCGTATTATCGGCACTGAGTAATCAGGTGCAAAATCAGGTTTCAAAGGGTTTCTTTGTTGTTAACTCTCCTATGATTTTGCATAGTACAATGGATTTTAACTCCCGGATTCTTTGTTGAATCTTCAATGATCAAATTACGTCTGGTTTATGATGAAAGCAAAAATTGACCTGCGGATTCTGGATTCGAGAATTAGCAATGAATTTGGCCTGCCGCAATACGCAACAGATGGGGCCGCAGGTCTCGATTTGAGGGCATGCGTCGACAAGCCGCTTGTTTTGTTTCCAGGGGATACCGATTTGATCCCCACCGGTATTGCCATTCATATCGCCGATTCAGGGCTGGCGGCGGTCATTTTGCCGCGTTCCGGTCTCGGTCATAAACATGGAATCGTGCTGGGAAATCTTACCGGTTTAATAGACTCGGACTATCAGGGACAGCTATTTGTCTCCTGCTGGAACCGCAGTAGCAAGGAGTTCACTATCAATCCAGGAGACCGAATTGCGCAAATGGTATTGGTACCGGTAGTACAGGCGGAATTTAATATCGTCGATTCCTTTGTGCGAAGTGATCGTGCAGATGGGGGGTTCGGGTCTACCGGTAAAATTTAATAGCGGCTTTTCTGTTGGTGGTATTTTTATTGGCGGTGACGATGGACACTGGTTAGACCTGTCAGGTTTGTTCAGGTAGCGATAGAGGGGAGTTGGTTCTATCCATTGTAGATATTGAAAATGTTGGAATTGAACCAATAAGAGCAGCATTATTGGGCCAGTGTCAGCGGACTACGTGAATGAACTTTATGACAAATCGACAATATCTTTCTTTGATTCTGGCGCTCACGTTGATCTGGAGTGGGCAGGTAACTGCAGAACTGCCATTTTCGCTAGCCATTGTCTCCTATGAGGTAGCGCCGCGGGAACGAATCTGGGACGGTACGGTGGAAGCCGTCCATCAGGGGACTATTTCGGCACAGACGTCGGGCCGGGTGGCTGAGATTGCCTTTGATGTAAACGACTTCGTCCCGGAAGGTGCGGTGGTGGTTCGCCTGACGGATACTGAGCAACGCGCCGCACTGCAAAGTGCCAATGCGAATCTGGAAGAAACCCGGGCGAGACTGGATGAAGCGGAAAAGGAGTTCGAACGCATCAGTAAATTATTTGACAGCAAGATTGTTTCAAAATCGAGCTTTGATCAGGCAGTGGCTAATCAGGCGGCTACCGTGGCCAGAATAAACGCAGCAAGGTCAAGTGTAGCAACAGCAAAAGAGCAGCTGGGTTATACCGTAATTAGAGCTCCCTATGCCGGCATAGTCTCTCAGCGGCACGTAGAAATTGGGGAACTGGTCAGTCCCGGGCAAGCCGTTATGAGTGGTTTGTCATTGCAGTCACTGCGAATCAATGTGAATGTGCCACAAAGCCTGATCGATCCCATTCGTCAGATCGGCAAGGCATTTGTCTATGTGGGAGAAAAGCGCATTACGGCAGGTAGTCTGACCTTTTATCCGGTAGCAGATCCGGTAACCAATACCTTCACTGTTCGGGTGAACTTGCCCGAAGGAAGTGCCAACTTGTTTCCTGGTATGTTTATAAAGGTTGGCTTTGTCGTCGGGGAATCGAGGCGATTACAGGTTCCGCAATCGGTGATCGTTCGGCGTAGCGAGTTGACAGGTGTATATGTTGTTGTCGATGAACGGGTTGCGCTACGGCAGGTGCGCCTGGGGCGGACTTACAATGACAATATCGAGATCCTGGCGGGACTGACAGAGGGTGAGCGCGTTGCGATGGATCCCGTTGCGGCCGGTATTTACCTGAAAGAGCAGTTAACGGCGGTTGAGCGCAATGAGTGACAAAACAGCACTCGGATTTTCAGGTGCAATCGCCAAACGTTTTCAGGATTCCAAGTTAACGCCACTGTTGGCTTTAACCGGCCTGTTGCTCGGCTTTTTCGCGGTGCTGGTTACACCGCGGGAAGAGGAGCCGCAAATCAACGTCACCATCGCAAATATCTTTGTTCCGTTTCCGGGTGCCAGTCCTGCCGAAGTGGAGAATCAGGTAGCCATACCACTGGAACAGGTGGTGGCAGAAATTGACGGTATAAAACATATCTACTCGGTATCGCAACCCGGCATGGCGGTACTGACAGTCCAGTTTAAAGTTGGCCGGGATCGCACAGAGTCAATTGTTCAACTCTATAATGCGATCATGTCCAATCAGGATTGGCTACCACCGGGTAGCGGAGTATTACAGCCATTGATCAAGCCAAAAGGCATTGACGATGTGCCGATGGTAACAGTGACGTTATGGACCCGTGATGAGACTAAAGGCGCTCATGAACTGCTACGGATCGCGCACTCGTTGGAAGCTGAAATAAAGCGCGTTCCGGGAACCCGGGATGTGTACACTGTGGGAGGTCCAGACAACGTTGTCCATGTGATTATCGACCCGCAGCGGATGGCAGCCACGGGCCTGTCGCTGACCGCTTTACGTCGGGCATTGCTGGCCAGTAATGAAGTGGTGCAGAGCGGTGCAATGGTTGGCGAAAATACTGTGATTCCGGTTACTGCAGGTACCTTTCTCTCCGATGCAGACGATATTGAGGAACTTATTGTTGGCGTTGTTGGTGGCAAACCAGTCTACCTGGGTGATATTGCCGATGTAACAAGTGGTCCCGATCAAGCAGAGCAAATGGTCTGGTTTGGTACCGGCGTGGCAGCCAATGAAAAAGATATGGAGGTGGGGATCAGGTCACCGGCGGTAACCCTCGCAATTGCAAAAAAGCCGGGTACAAATGCGGCAGAAATTGCAGACAAGGTGATTGATCGGTTGCATCAACTGGAGGGAATCATGATTCCTGACAATGTTGAATTCAGCATTACGCGTAATTATGGAAAGACGGCAGATGACAAGGCAAAAAAATTGATTCAGAAATTGATTTTTGCCACAGCTTCGGTAATTCTGCTGGTTATAATTTCGCTGGGGTGGCGCGAAGCCATTGTGGTTGGTTCAGCGGTCATCGTTACCCTTACACTGACCCTGTTTGCGTCGTGGGCATGGGGTTTTACAATAAATCGGGTATCGTTGTTCGCACTGATTTTTTCCATAGGTATTCTTGTGGATGATGCCATTGTTGTTGTAGAAAATATCCATCGTCATATGATGATGGGTAGCAAGAAATTACTTGAAGCTATCCCGGCCGCCGTTGATGAAGTTGGTGGGCCTACAATTCTTGCAACATTTACCGTTATTGCCGCACTGTTACCGATGGCTTTTGTTACTGGACTGATGGGCCCGTATATGAGCCCGATTCCGATTAACGCGAGCATAGGCATGCTGTTGTCATTGGCTGTTGCACTGGTGTTCACCCCCTGGGCGAGTTATAAATTGCTCAAATCCGGACAGCACAGTAAGGTTGGGGATCAAAGCGAAGGTCGACTTGAGTCAGTTTTTCGCAAGGTGGTAGGTCCATTTTTACGTGGTGCTGATGGCAGGTGGGCACGACGGTGGCTGGTCGGTGGTGTTACGGCAGCCATTGTCGCTGCGATCAGCCTGGTTGCGATGCAGTTTGTTGTCCTGAAAATGTTGCCCTTCGACAATAAGTCAGAGTTCCAGGTAGTGCTGAATATGCCCGAGGGCACGTCCATTGAACAGACAGACAGGGTGCTGCAGGAAATGGCTGACTATCTTGGAACCGTAGCCGAAGTTACTGACTTTCAGATTTATTCGGGGATTTCTGCGCCGATCAATTTCAATGGCCTGGTGCGTCAGTACTACTTGCGCGAGGGTTCACATCTGGGTGATATCCAGATTAATCTGGTCGATAAATCTCATCGTAACCGCAAGAGTCACGAAATTGCCCGTGGCGTGCGCGATCGACTGGATGATCTGGCGAAACGATACGGCGGGGTTGTCCAGGTCGCCGAAGTTCCACCGGGCCCGCCAGTGCAGGCACCTCTTGTCGCAGAAGTTTATGGGCCGGACTACTCGGGTCAACAATCACTTGCCACAGAGCTACGTAAAATATTTGAGAATACGCCGGATATTGTTGATATAGATGATAGTGTCGAAGCGGAATCGAAAAGAATAATTGTTGAGGTTGACCGAAAAAAAGCAGCATTGCTTGGCGTGACCCAGGGGACTGTGTCCAGCGCTATCCAGACGGCACTACAGGGTGAGGATGTTACATTTATCCATAACAATTCCCAAAAATATCCAACGCCTGTGCGACTGGGGTTATCTACCGCAGACAAGGCAAACCTCGATAAACTGCTGACGCTTCGTGTGGTCAGTGCCAATGGCAGCCTGGTGCCATTGGTGGAAATTGTGCGAATTCGCGAGGCTGAATGGGAGCGTTCGATCTACCACAAGGACTTGCTGCCTGTGACATTCGTAACCGCAGACATGGCGGGGTCGCTGGATAGTCCGCTGTATGGAATGTTTGACCTCGTTAAAGCTGTGAAGGAGAACGCACCCGGGGGAGGGGCGCTGGAACAACGGTTTATATCCCAACCTGACAACCCTTACCGGAACAGCATCAAATGGGACGGCGAGTGGCAGATTACCTACGAGACTTTTCGTGATATGGGTATTGCTTATTCTGTTGGTCTGATATTGATCTACCTGTTGGTGGTTGGTCAGTTCCGATCTTACCTTGTGCCCCTCATTATCATGGCACCGATACCTTTAACCGTAATCGGTGTTCTGCCCGGACATGCCCTGGTTGGTGCGCAGTTCACCGCGACCTCGATGATCGGCATGATTGCTTTAGCCGGTATCATCGTTCGCAATTCAATATTGCTGGTAGATTTTATACGCCAGGAAGTCGACCGGGGGGTTGATTTTCAGGTGGCGGTCATTCGTGCTGGGGCGGTGCGTGCAAAACCCATTGTTTTGACCGGGCTGGCTGCCATGCTAGGTGCATTTTTTATTCTTGATGATCCAATTTTCAATGGTTTGGCAGTTTCTCTGATATTCGGAATACTGGTATCAACGTTGCTGACATTGATCGTTATCCCGGTTCTCTACTATGCTTCGGAATATAAAAAGCTGGCGTAGCACCCGGGGTCTGTTACGACTCAGAGCGGTTGAAGAAGGATGCAGGTTTGGCCGCCAGAGGCCAATAGGGCAGATGAAATAACAGGATTTATATTTGACACCCTTACTCACTGCGACGCAGGAGAATCATCGTCAGATCATCTGGATGTCCCACAATGCTTCCACTATCGCTTATCATCGTTTCCCGGCATTCAACGGATAGCTGGGCCAGTCTTGCATCCAGAGGGCCCGATTTAATAGTATCGATTACCGTTTGCCGGGATAGATTGTCAAGTAATCCATGGCTTGCAAGGATCACGGTATCGAAATTTGACAGGATGATCCTTGGACCCATCTCGAGTCGCATTTCTTCACTCCCAAGGATATTCACAGCATGGTTTCGATCCTGATGGATCGATGCATCGGTGGTATCTGACAATTCAGATTCTTTTATCCATCCAGCAGGCGGATGGGCCGCAGGAGAATGAGGCACAGTTTCAAACATTAACTGTCCACGCTGACCGGTGACAAGGGTCATTGTGTTGCCGATGTGGTAGGTGCGTATGGCGCCCTTGTCCAACTCCACCACGATCAGTGTGGTAGCGCCGCCAGTACCAGATTCGAGGATCGCCGTATTGGCCCGGTCAATTCCTGCCAGGATGGCACTGCGAACGTCGTCTATGGAGCTTTTTCTACTGAGTTGATCCAGAATGGTAGTGACCGCGAGTTGTGAACAAGCATTGCCTGCCGGCAATTCACCGAGGCCATCGGCGATAACGAATACCCAGCTATCACGAGACAATCCGATCCAGCCTGCGCAGTCTTCATTTGCCGTATCACGGCCGGGTGAGCGAGCGGAATAGGCGGCAAACTGGCATCCCGGACGGCGAAAGTAGCCTGGACCAGCTGACTCTTTGCCATAGAAAATCTCCCTCACGCGATCTATTTAATTTGCTACCTGGTTTGACGGGCTACTCAAGGAACGTTCAACGCCTGATCAATATCCCATAATATATCGTCAATAGATTCGAGCCCTACCGACATCCGAATCATATCTTCGGTAATTCCCGCTTTTAACTGATCTGCCTCGTTGAGCTGGCGATGAGTGGTGGAGGCGGGATGAATAACGAGGGTTTTTGCGTCACCGACGTTTGCCAGATGGCTCATAAAACTGATGCTCTCAATAAACCGGGCTCCTGCTTCTTTGCCGCCTTTGACCCCAAACGTCAGTATGGAGCCGCCTCCTTTGGGTAAATACTTTTGGCCCAGAGGGAAATATGAATTGTCAGGATCGCCGGCATACTTTACCCAGCTTACATTTTGATGCTGTTTCAGGAACGCCGAAACTTTTTCAGCATTCTGTACGTGTCTCTCCATGCGAATGGGTAGCGTTTCCAGGCCCTGCAACATCATGAAAGAGTTGAATGGGCTAATGGCAGGTCCAAGGGTTCGCAGCGTTTCGCAACGCGCTTTCATGGTGAAGCCGAAATCGCCAAAGGTCTCATAGAACCGTACACCATGATAACCCTCCGAGGGTTCGGTCATATCGGGATAGTTTCCGTTGTCCCAGGCAAATTTCCCTGATTCGATGATGATGCCGCCCATGGACGTCCCATGGCCACAGATAAATTTTGTCGCGGAGTGAACCACGATATCAGCACCGTATTTTATGGGCTGACACAGGTAGGGAGAGGCAAACGTATTGTCGATTACAAATGCGATGCCATGGTCGTTGGCAATGCGCGCAACGGCCTCGATATCCAGAACATTATTGTTCGGGTTGCCAACTGTTTCACCATAAATAACACGGGTTTTATCAGATATTGCGCGGGCAAAATTATCCGGGTCATCGGGGTCGACAAAAACTGTGTTGATGCCCATGCGTTTAAATGTGACCGCGAACTGGGATACGGTACCGCCGTAAAGAGTGCTGGCGGAAACGATTTCATCACCCTGGCGTAAAAGAGTCAGTAATGCGGTCATCTGTGCTGCCATACCGGTACTGGTAGCCAATGCAGCCCGGCCATCCTCCAGTGCGGCCATTCGCTCTTCAAACATCGCAGTAGTCGGGTTCGTCAGACGGGTGTATACGTTACCGAATGTTTGTAAATTGAACAAACTGGCTGCATGATCGGTATCATCAAATACGTAGGATGCAGTCTGGTAGATTGGCGCAGCCCTGGAACCGGTAGCGGGATCGGGCTGTTGGCCCGCGTGCAGACACAATGTTTCAAAACCAAATTCTCTGTCACTCATGCTCTATCATTCATGGCTGTGTTTTATGAAGTCGTCTTGTTGGTTCTTGATTGACGCGCTAATTTACGATGATTTTACTGCGCCGGGATGAAATTATCCGGGTATTCACGCCAATAAAATTGAGTCCGCCAAACAATCGTGCATGCTCAATTTTGACGCAGTGATCCATAACAAAGTCAATTTCTGCATCGTCGGCAATACGTTTGGCTTCCTCACTGACGATACCCAACTGTAACCAGACAGTTTTGGCGCCGATAGCAATGGCCTGGCGGGTATACTCGGAAGTGGTCTCCGCGCGTTGGAATATGTCCACCAGATCCACAGGCTGCGGAATGGATGCGAGATCCGGGTAACAGGTTTCTCCAAGTATCTCGGGGTAATTGGGATTGACCGGAATAATTCGGTAACCATGATCCTGCATATACTTTGCTGCAAAAAAACTTGGGCGATGCCATTTTGCAGAAAGACCAACTACCGCAATGGTGCGATTATTATTAAGGATGCGACGTAAGGTAGGTATATCTGACATGAATAGAACAGGATATGCTATGTTAATCCTGACAATAGCATTATTATTCCCTCATTGACTAATTCTTCATGTGTGAATTCTTCGTAACTCAGCTTTTCGTTTGCCAAATTTGGAAATCCTTCGATGAACAACAAGATTTACCAAACAGGTCTGGATAAATGTGCCGCCAATTACGCACCACTTTCGCCTCTGGGCTTCCTTGAACGGTCCGCCGCCGCCTACCCGGATCGCATTGCGATCATAGATGGTGACAAATCTACTACCTGGAGTCAGCTGCAAAATCGCTGCAAACGCCTGGCGTCCGCACTTCTGAAGCAAGGCATCGAAGGCAGCGACACCGTGGCAATTATTGCGCCCAACAGCGCAGCAATTTATGAAGCCCATTTCGCGGTGCCAATGGCGGGGGCTGTTCTCAATACCATTAATACCCGACTGGATGCCGATACCATTGCTTATATTTTGCACCATGGTGAAGCCAGGGTGCTACTGGTCGATGCGGAACTTGGAAACCTTGTCAGTGAAGCGCTGGATAAACTGGAAGATTCATTTCGGCATCAGATGCTTGTGATCAATATTGAGGTGCCTGGCCAACCACAGGAGGTGGGCAGTATGAGCTATGAACAGCTGTTGTCCAGTGGCAGTCTGGAGCAGGATTTGCCCGTATTGAACGATGAATGGGACGCGATTTCACTCAACTATACTTCTGGCACTACCGGTAACCCCAAGGGTGTGGTTTATCATCATCGTGGCGCGTATCTCAATGCTTTGAGCAATATCGTTGGCTGGCAAATGCCGCACCATGCCAGCTATTTATGGACATTGCCGATGTTCCATTGTAATGGTTGGTGTTTCCCCTGGAGTCTGGCTGCCATTGCTGGCACCAGTATTTGTCTGCGAACCATCAATGCCTCAACGATTTACGCGGCGATCGCAGAACATCGGGTAACCCATTTTTGCGGCGCCCCCATTATTATGAATATGCTGATCAATGCCGGGGAATCCGAACGACGTGAATTTGATCACCAGGTGAATATGATGACTGCGGCTGCGCCGCCTCCGGCAGCAGTGCTCGAATCCATGGAGCATTCTGGATTCAGGGTTACCCATGTGTATGGACTGACCGAAACCTATGGCCCGGCGGTGATTTGTGCCTGGAAACCGGAGTGGGATGAGCTGGATTCCAAAAGCCAGGCGCGCATGAAATCACGCCAGGGCATTCGGTATCATGCTCTGGAGGGACTCGATGTGATGGATTCAACAACCATGGAAACTGTTGCCCGGGACGGTGAGAGCATCGGAGAGACGATGTTTCGCGGCAATATTGTGATGAAAGGTTATTTGAAGGATGAAGAATCGACCAGGAGTGCCTTTGCCGGTGGCTGGTTTCATTCTGGTGATCTCGGTGTGATGGAGCCGGATCGGTACCTGAAACTGAAAGATCGCTCCAAGGATATTATTATTTCCGGCGGTGAGAATATTTCCTCAATCGAAGTGGAGGATTGCCTTTATAAACATCCACTGGTTGCGGCAGTTGCGGTTGTTGCCAAACCCGATGACCACTGGGGAGAAACCCCATGTGCGTTTATAGAACTCAAACCAGGAACCGAAACCACAGAGCAGGAGATCATTAATTTTTGCAGAGATAATATGGCCCACTATAAATGCCCCCGAAGTGTTGTATTCTCCCCGCTGCCAAAAACTTCCACCGGTAAAATCCAGAAGTTCAGGCTTCGCGAGCAATTCAATGGAACTGGCCACTGAGGCCCTGGTATGGCTTGGCATCGTAGCCGTGATAGCGGGGTTTGTGGACTCCGTTGCTGGTGGCGGTGGCTTGATCGCGATTCCCGCGATGCTGTTGTTTCAGGTCCCACCGATCAATGCGCTGGCTACAAATAAACTCCAGGGCAGCTTTGGAACCGCCACCGCGGCCATCACCATGTTGAAGCACGGCCAGATAACGCTGGCAAACCCGTTCGCGTATTTCATAATGGCGCTGGCCGGGGGTGCGATGGGAACCTGGCTGGTGCAGCAACTGGCGGCTGAGTATTTGCAGATGCTGGTTCCTCTGGTACTAACCATCATCGCTGTTTATTTTTTGTTGTCCGGGAATGCGGCCGAAACTGATCGTCCGGCGGCAATGGGTGAGAACATGTATCGTAACTGCGTGGTGCCGGCTATTGGTGGTTACGACGGTTTTTTTGGCCCCGGGGCCGGGTCGTTTTATGCCTTGACAGGAGTCGCGATGCGTGGACAAAAACTGGTAACTGCCACCGCGAACGCGAAGATGATGAATTTCTCCAGCAACATTGCATCGCTATTGGTATTTGTCTTCAGTGGCAAGGTAATCTGGCTAGTGGGCGGGGTCATGATCGTTGGCCAGATCCTGGGGGCATATCTTGGGTCGCTTGCGGTCATCACCGTAGGCGCAAAATTAATTCGACCGGTAATCGTTGTGATCTGCCTCGGGATGATTTCACGTTATGCCTGGCAGCAGGGGTATCTGGTGTAGCATTTAAATTGACGCAACGAAACGAGCCCGTGTCGCACAGATATAAACCTGCCTGATTGGTATTATCTACCATTGCGCTCCCGCATTTAACGGAGCAATTTTCAGCGTAACGGTAATGATGACAAAAATACCTGCATCCATTGAAATTTCGCCTAAACAGGCATTGGAGAGTGAAGATCTTGAAGGGTTGTTTCCAGCTGGTACCCGGGTCTATATCACTGATATGGGTGCCGATAGTGCGGAGTCCATCACTACCGGTGCCAGGCGGTTGACAGAATTTGGCTATTCTGCTGTTCCACATTTTGCTTCGCGTCGGTTAACCAGTCGGGATCTGCTGGAGAATAAAATTCGCATGTTAAGTAATGAAGCCGGGGTAACTGATGTATTGATCATCGGTGGTGGATTGCAAAATCAGGCCGGTGAATTCAACTCCACCATGGAAGTTCTGGAAACCGGGTTATTTGATAAATATGGCATCAAAAAAATGGGTATCGCCGGGCATCCTGAAGGTTCGCCGGATTTTGATGAAGTGATGGTAGAGCAGGCGCTCAAATTGAAGCAGGCATATGCAGAACGTACCGATGCCAAAATGCGTATCGTTACCCAGTTTGGATTTGATTCTGATGGCTTTATTAACTGGGAGAAAGGCTTGCCAACAATTGGTGTTCATCTGCCTGTGCATTTAGGTGTGGCGGGGCCTGCCAAATTGACCACACTGGTCAAGTTTGCCGCTATGTGTGGTGTTGGTAATTCCATTCAATTTCTGAAAAAACGTGGGTCGGCATTGTCTAGTCTGCTTTCTGGCTTTGATCCCGATGAAGTGGTCAATCCTGTGGAGCAATATTTTGTGGATAACCCGGGCAGCGCGATAAAGCAAATTCATGTTTTTCCATTCGGAGGTACCAGAAAATCGGCTGAATGGCTGGTTGAACGCGGTAGTTGGATAATTTGATCCAAAAAAGATTCGGGCGCGACACAATCCGGAGCAGCTGCTTCCCCGGTTCCGAAAGATAATTTTACCGGCAATGATGGTTGCGTAAGTCTGTGCAGACCCGCATATTTGGCCGATGAGTAATTTACCTGTGGGTTTACTGGCGGCGCTGGATATCTGGAAAGCTGCGGTAGAGAGTGTTGAAGGAGAAAATGCGACCAGGCGTGCCCTTAAGACGGAGCGTCCGCGTCGCTGGCAGTATGTTCTCGCTGTTGGAAAAGCCGCATCTGCAATGCTTATGGGGGTTAAAGGGAATCTCTCAGAGGATGCCCGTATACTGCTAGTGACAAAATATCAACACACCAGCCCATTATTGGCTGGGATCCCGGGTATCCGCGTGATCGAGTCTGGTCATCCAATGCCTGATCAAAGTAGCCTCCTGGCCGGGCAGGCAGCCATGGAATTTATAGCCTCCATTCCTCCAGATGCCGAACTGCTGGTGCTGGTGTCTGGTGGTGCTTCTGCTTTGGTGGAGAGTCTCAGTCAGGGCATTGACCTGGATCAGTTACAATGCCTCAGCCAGATTATGCTTGGGGAAGGTTATTCCATAGACCAGATCAATTATGTACGAATTGCTATTTCCCGAGTCAAGGGCGGTAAATTACTGAACGGGTTTCCGGGAAGCCGTGTTCGAGTCTATGGACTGTCAGATATTCCCGGCGACAATGCCGATCTTATTGGGTCGGGAATTGGCGCTATTGCTCCGCCTGTGGTGACGCCTTTTGATATACCTGCCAGCGTTCAGAAAATTCTGCAGCAAGCCAAAAAATCACAGCAAGCCGGGCAGGTCCGGAGTAAAAGTGAATTTCATGATGATAAAATCCGGGCGCGATCATTTGACTACGAGGCAAGTCTGGTGGGATCCAATGGGTTCGCCCGAGAAGCTGCCGCGGATAAGGCAAAATCCATCGGATTTACCGTTGTCGAATGTGAAGAATGTCTCAATGGTGATATTTTTGTAGTGGCAGCAAAGCTGGCAAATCGACTAAGGGTGGGCAAACCAGGGGTCTATATCTGGGGAGGGGAACCAACTGTCAATCTGCCGCCAAACCCTGGCCAGGGTGGACGCAATCAGAGCCTGGCGCTGGCGCTCGCTTTAGAGATAGAAGGGCTGCCGGGTATTAGTGGTGTGGTGGCTGGCACCGATGGTTCCGATGGGCCAACTGAAGCAGCTGGAGGAATGATATCCAGTGATACACCACTGGAAGGCGCTGCGGATGCTCTTGCCAGGGCTGATGCAGGTAACTGGCTTGAGCAATCAGAATTATTATTGACGACCGGCCCAACGGGAACCAACGTGATGGATCTGGCAATTATCATAAAATCGCAGTCAAGACGCAGTGGGTAAAATCAGCAGAGTAAAAAATGCAATCCAGTAAAGTGATTCACGTTGTCGGTTGTCACGCCGAAGGTGAAGTCGGTGATGTTATCGTCGGGGGTGTTTCGCCACCTCCCGGAGACACGCTATGGCAGCAGTCCCGGTTTATTGCAGAAGACCAGAAACTTCGCCAGTTTATGTTGAACGAGCCTCGTGGTGGCGTATTTCGCCACTTTAATCTGTTAGTGCCGCCGAAACATCCAGCTGCAGACGCCGGCTGGATTATTATGGAACCGGAAGACACGCCTCCCATGTCCGGATCCAATGCCATGTGTGTGGCCACGGTATTGGTAGAAACCGGGATGGTTACGGTCTCCGATCCAGTCACCAGACTGACCCTTGAAGCACCGGCTGGGTTGATCAAAGCGGAAGTGACCTGTGATAACGGACGGGCCGTGCGGGTAGAAATTGAAAATGTTGCAAGTTTTGTTGACCGGCTGGATCAAAATCTGGAAGTGCCTGGAATTGGAACCATTAGCGTTGATATTGCTTATGGCGGAGATAGTTTTGTCCTGGTTCGAGGATCGGAAACCGGTTTTAATTTAGTCCCTGATGAAGCCCGCGATCTTGCGGTAGCGGGACGGCAGATCGTCAATGCGGCCAATGAGCAGTTTGGATTTTGCCATCCGCTGAATCCTGACTGGGATCATATTTCGTTCTGTCAGTTTACCCGACCATTGATTAAACAGGATGGCGTTATTGTTGCAAAGAATGCGGTATCTGTTAAACCGGGAAAGCTTGATCGTTCTCCCTGCGGCACCGGATGCTCGGCACGGATGGCGGTGATGCATGCCCGTGGCGAATTGCAGCCAGGTGATCTTTTTACCAGTCGATCAATCATTGATTCTGATTTCGTCTGCCGAATCAAATCTGTAACCCGGGTCGCAGACAGGCCGGCGATTATCCCCTCAATCTCTGGTCGGGCATGGATTACAGGCACTCATCAGTATATGCTGGATCCAGATGATCCGTGGCCATCCGGTTATCGGCTGAGTGATACCTGGCCGCAAATCTGATCTTTAACGGGTCCGGATCATTCACAGCATCAGTAATTATTGTGAGTCACAAAAAATGAAATACGACAATATTCTTGAAACCATCGGTAATACGCCAGCGGTCAGACTGAACTCCCTGGGTAGCGAGAGTAATGCCAGTTTGTGGGTTAAACTCGAACGTGCGAATCCTGGAGGATCGGTCAAGGACAGGCCTGCGCTTAACATGATTGTAGATGCAGAGCGGGAAGGCCGATTAAAGCCCGGAGATACCATCATAGAGCCAACGTCCGGTAATACCGGAATTGGCCTGGCGATGGTGGCTGCAGTGAAGGGCTACCGTTCAATATTTGTGATGTCAGCGGATATGAGTCAGGAGCGAGTAATGATTCTAAAGGCGTATGGCGGCGAAGTTATCCTGACGCCTGCTGAGAAAGGAACTGTTGGTGCCATAGAAGAGGCAAAACGACTGGCCGCTGAAAAAGGCTATTTTTTTGTTGGCCAACACTATAATCCGTCGAATACCGAGTCGCATCAGTCAACGGCGGATGAAATCTGGAAAGATTTTGGCCCGGTGCTGGATACGCTGGTTTGTACTACCGGGACCGGTGGCACCGTTTCCGGTTTGGGTAAGTACTTGCGTCAGTATAATCCTGATATTGAAATTGTTGCCACCGAGCCGGATATTTCTCCGATTCTGAGTCAGGGTATCGCCTGCAAGCATAAAATCATGGGAACCGCACCCGGATTTATTCCGGATATCCTGGATACCTCTGCCTACAATAAAATATTGCAGATTAGCGCAAAAGACGCCTATGAGACTGCGCGGCAATTGGCACAAAAAGAAGGAATTTTAAGTGGAATTTCCTGCGGTGCTGCGGTGGCAGGAATGATTCAGCTTGCGACTCAGGCAGCTTACAGGGGCAAAACCATGCTGGCGATTTTGCCGGATACCGGTGAGCGTTATCTGAGCACCGATTTGTGGGTAAACCAGGAATAGTGCCCTTTCACCTGTTGCGCAAAACAGCAAAACGGGCAAGATTTATGAGCGCCTGCTTGAATTCTGAGGATGGTAAGAGTACCAGCGCATCCAGTGCGAGCTCCGATTGGTGCCGCGCCTGTTCCATAGTGTAATCAATGGCACCAGTATGGGTGACGATATCGAGAATTTCGTCAATCTTTTCTCGATCGCCTTGCTCAATGGCTGCACGAACGATCTGCTTTTCGCTGGCATTACCGTTTCGCATTGCATATATCAACGGCAGAGTTGGTTTGCCTTCAGCCAGATCATCGCCAACATCCTTGCCCATATTTTTGCTGCTGGAGAAATAATCCATCACGTCATCCACCAACTGGAACGATGTGCCAAGGTAGATTCCGTAGCTTGCCAGCGCTCCGCAGGTTTTACTGTTTTGTTCTCCAATGACGGCGCCGAGCCAGGCTGCGGATTCAAACAGCTTTGCGGTTTTGCGGTGAATGGTATCGAAATACGACTGTTCTGACGTATCTGGTGAATGGGCATTAAGTAATTGTAATACCTCACCTTCGGCGATGGCATTGGTAGTTGACGCCATGATGCTCATCACTTCCATACGATTGGTTTCCACCATCATTTCGAATGCTCTGGAATACAAAAAATCCCCCACCAGGACGCTGGCTTCATTGCCCCAGACATCGTTGGCAGTGGGTTGACCGCGACGCAATGCCGAGGCATCCACCACATCATCGTGTAATAGTGTTGCGGTATGGATAAATTCGATCACCGCGGCAAGAATAATATGACCTGTTCCGGTATAGCCACAAGCGCGAGCACTTAATAACAGAATCAGTGGTCGCAGTCGTTTTCCACCGCTTTTGATAATATAGGCGCCAAGAGTGCGAATCAGAGCAATGTCGGATTTAAGCCGCGCCTGAATCGTGACATTGACCTGATCCATATCATCCTTAGCCAGGGTCAGCGCAGACTCAAGTAACTGCTCAGAGCATTGGTTGCTGATGGGGTTCTGTGCAGGAGTGGCCTGGATGCCGGGACAATTCATGGTTGGAAAAATTCTGATTATTGCTATGGGATTTTAGCCGAAAAGAGCGCCAACCTGTGGTTAGATCGAGAACTTCTGAAACCGGAATGCCAGAATTGAGTCATATTGTGCATTTTGACCCGTATATTTGCGCCATATCCGATTGACGCGGCGGTCGGGTGTAGATAAAATCCGACGTCCTCAAATTTCTGCATCTGGGGCTAAGGGCTGCAATCTGTAACTCTTTGAAATTTCAAAATATATTGTTTCTTACGTCTAATATACGTAACGACAGGTAACGGCAGAGTAACATCATTTAATATCGGTACGGATTGCAAAATGTACGCAATAGTTAAAACAGGTGGTAAACAATACAAGGTTGCCATTGGTGACAGGTTAAGGGTTGAAAAGCTGGCAGCCGAAGAAGGTATTTCAGTTGATCTTGGTAATGTGTTAATGATTGCCGATGGTGGTGATGTCACGGTTGGTACGCCGACACTGGATACCGCCGTTACCGCGACAATTTTATCCCACGGTCGTGACAGGAAGATTCGCGTATTCAAAATGAAGCGGCGCACGGGTTATCGCCGTACTCAGGGTCATCGCCAATCCTATACCGAAGTGGAGATTACCGGTATTGGGGATGCTGTTGCTGTGACCAGACCGGCAAAGAAAAAAGTGGACAGCAAGGTTGAGGATAAAGCAGAGTCTGATCCTGCACCGGATGCGCCGTCGGCATCTGCTGTGGACCACGAAGTTGAGAGTGCAGGTGATAAGCTCACTACCATTAATGGTATCGGTCCAGTGATTGAAAAGAAATTAATTGCCCTTGGTATTTCCACATTTAATCAAATTGCCGCACTGGATCAGGCACAAATTGATGAGATCAATTCTGAACTCAGTTTCAAGGGCCGGATCGAGCGTGAGCAATGGGTAGAGCAAGCAAAAGAGTTAATTGGCTAAATTATTTGGCCCGAATAGATTCCGTTCAAATTTAATCAGAGAAGCAACATGGCACATAAAAAAGCAGGCGGCAGTTCGAGAAATGGCCGCGATTCAGTTTCCAAGCGATTGGGCGTAAAACGCTATGGTGGAGAAGAAGTCCTTGCGGGAAATATCATTGTGCGTCAGCGCGGTAGTCACTTCCATCCCGGAAGAAATGCAGGAATGGGTAGAGACTTTACGATTTTTGCCACCTCACCCGGCAGGGTTTTGTTTGAAGTAAAAGGTCCCAGAAAACGAAAGACGATCAGTATTGTTGCAGCGTAACCAATCGCCATCAAAAATCCGTGACCTCGCTCTGGAAACTTAGCGGGGTTTTTTTATGACCTGATCCAGCATTATTACCTTGACGGAGCACCAGATTACCAATGAAATTCGTAGATGAAGTTGTTATTCGCACCATTGCCGGTAAAGGTGGCAATGGCGCTCTGAGTTTTCTGCGGGAAAAATATCGACCCAACGGTGGGCCTGATGGCGGCGATGGTGGCAATGGCGGCAGTATCTATCTGACTGCTAATAGTGGCTTAAATACGTTGGCTGATTTTCGCTATACCCGGGTTTTCAAAGCGCAAAATGGTCAGAATGGGGGCGGGCGTGATTGTTCTGGCAAGTATGGCGAGGATCTGATCATCGATGTGCCTCTCGGTACTATTGTTGCTGACTCGGAAACCCGTGAGGTCATCGGCGATGTGGTTCGCGAAGGTGAACGATTACTGGTCGCCAGGGGGGGTGTCAGAGGGTTAGGCAATGCGCGGTTTAAATCCAGTATCAATCAAACACCCCGCAAAATCACCAAAGGCAAACCCGGTGACGAGAGGGTTCTCAAGCTGGAACTGAAAGTACTCGCAGATGTCGGCTTGCTGGGGTTACCGAACGCCGGCAAATCAACATTTTTAAACCAGGTTTCAAGTGCCAGACCAAGAATAGCGGACTATCCGTTTACTACTTTGATTCCTCAGTTGGGGGTAGTGGACGTCGGTGATTCAAGTAGTTTTGTCGTTGCCGATATACCTGGTCTCATTGAAGGTGCAGCGCAGGGGGTAGGGCTTGGTACCGGATTTCTCAAGCACCTCAACAGAACCCGTATTCTGCTTCATATTGTGGACATTGCACCCCTTGACGGGAAAAGTATTGTTCAGTCGATCGGTGAAATCGAGCATGAGTTATCGGCTTTCGGTGACGATCTGGGGCAGCGGGAACGTTGGCTGGTGTTGAACAAGACAGACCTGCTTTCGCCGTCGGAAGTAGAGAGATTGAAACAGCAGGTTGTTGACGAACTGCACTGGGATGCACCGCTGTATACAGTTTCAACGGCGACTGGTGCTGGCTGTAGAAAACTTGTTAATGCCCTGATGATGCGCCTGATTGAAGTCTGGCAGGACAACGACTCTCAATGTGCCGGAGGGTCCGATGCTACCCAATGATCGCAGGGCACTGACTGGCTCCAGTCGTTGGGTGGTAAAGATTGGTACTTCTCTGTTAACCAGTGTGGATTATGGTCTCGACCAGCAAGCCATTGACGGATGGGTTGAACAAATGGCGACATTGAAGCAACAGGGGATGGAGTTCGTTCTCGCATCATCGGGGTCCATTGGTGAGGGGGTACGAAAACTGGGTTGGCACAAGCGACCACGTGAGGTCCATCAGCTACAGGCCGCTGCGGCAGTAGGGCAGATGAGCCTGATCCAGAGCTATGAATCTTCATTCAAGCGGTTCGGTATTATTACAGCCCAGATTCTGTTGACTCATGCCGATCTGGCTAATCGAGAGCGTTATCTGAATGCGCGCAGTACCTTGCGTACCCTGATCAAGCTTGGTGTAGTGCCAATCATCAATGAGAATGATTCGGTTGTAAACGATGAAATCAGATTTGGCGATAATGATACCCTGGCAGCATTGGTAGCCAATCTTGTGGAAGCTGAAACCCTGATCATATTAACCGACCAGAATGGTCTGTTTGATCAGGATCCAAGGACCAACCCTGAGGCAAAACTGATTGCCTGTGGCATGGCGGACGACCCGTCACTTATGCGTAATGCCGGGTCGGCCGCTACATTTGGCAGCGGTGGAATGAGAACCAAAGTACAGGCAGCACAAAAAGCAGCACGTTCAGGTGCGTCAACAGTTATTGTCAGTGGTTATCAGGCAGAAGTGTTACAGAGGCTCAGGCTTGGGGAAAATCTGGGAACACTGATCAGGCCTGGAAAAAATCGGCTAGTGGCCAGAAAACAGTGGCTTGCCGGTCAGATGCGTGGCAATGGCCGGCTGGTGCTGGATGACGGTGCGGTCAAAGTATTGAGCGAATCCGGCCGTAGTTTGTTACCCATTGGGGTGACCGAAGTCAACGGGCAGTTCGGACGCGGAGAAATTGTGGTCTGTGTAAATTTACAGGGTGAAGAAATTGCCCGGGGCCTGGTGAACTACAGTGCCGACGAAGCGCGCAGGATAATAGGCAAGTCGAGCAATCTCATTGAGTCGATTCTTGGTTATGCCGGAGAAATCGAACTAATCCACCGCGACAATATGGCGCTAACGATCTAGCTGCCCTATCAATCTTTGTAAGTTGGGCTACCGATATCCATTACCAGCTGTTGCGCAACTCCCTTAACTTCAGAAAAACTGTCTGCGCATCCGGGCTGGACCCTATTTCAGGAAACTCTGTACGCAATTGTTGGATAATTTCAGGATTTTCCAATCTGAAAAATGTATTAATGTCCTTCTCCTGCCCCATGGTGGTTACCATAGCATTGTCCGGATCCTGGTTAGGTTTGGAATCCAGTAATTGCCAGGCACCCTGGTTGTGCGGCTCACGATCCAGAGTAAATCGTAAATTATTTTCCAGATAGTCGTGGCCGGGATAGATGATGGTTTTGTTGTCCAGCGCATTCAGTTGCCGGACAAAGGTCTGGTATAACTCCACCGGATGGCCACCCCCGTGGCAGTTTCCGGCTCCTGCATTAAAAAGGGTATCGCCACAAAACAGCGCTGGAGTATCGGAGCGGGAAAGCAGGCAAACATGACTCATGGTATGGCCAGGTGTGTCGAGCACCTCAAGGTCTATGCTGGACCCTACGTGAACGATATCACCAGCCTTTAGTCCCTGGTCTATGCCTGTGATGGCATCTTTCGCCCCCTCGTGGGCAAGCAATCTGGCACCTGTGGCACCGATGACCATGGCATTGCCACCGGTATGATCGGCGTGATGGTGGGTGTTCAAGACCTGGGTAATTTGCCAGCCTTGCCCGGTAGCGTAATCCAGGCACTTTTTATGATCCAGCGGGTCGATCGCGAGTGCCTCTCCGGTTTCCGGGCAGGCGATCAGGTAGTTAAAATTTCGATAGGCATTTCCAGTCCAGATTTGTTTTACGATCATTGGCTCATAGGGTGGTGGAAAGTTTAATCAGAGGTGCCCTTTAGTTTATCAGGAATTGGAATGTTAGTCAGAGGCACCCGGCTCCGGACCCGGACGATATGCAGAATCGAGCAGTGAAGTATCTTCCCATCGACAGTTTATTTTAACCAGTTTGATCTCGCCTTCAGGACTGCAATGGAAGGCCAGTGGAAGATCCCACTGAATATCGCCACCAAATACCTGCTCCATATCCCATCCGGTCGCCAGACTCAATGCGGCACGGATTACGCCTTTATGGGTTACTGCCATCACTTGCCGGTGTCTCCTGCTCTGAGTCCGGAACCAGGGTCTTATTCGCTGGCACACTGCTCGAGGACATTCCCCTTCAGGTGGTTGAAAATCCAGGCCAGTGGGTGGTTGCAAACGGCGCTGAATAATTTCCTGGTTTATTCGCGAAAGGGTCAGGCCCTCAAATACACCCCATTTCATTTCAATGAGCTCAGGATGGGTTTCTATTTCACTGGCACCAAGCAGTCTGGCGGTTTCGACGGCGCGGCACAGGGGGCTCGATAACCATTTCAATTGCTTCCATTGCGCCGGTATTTTGAGCTGTTCGAGGGCTGTGCGAGATGCTTCAGTGAGTGTGATATCAGTGTGTCCCTGAATCTTCTTTGACCCATTCCACGACGTTGGCGCGTGGCGCAGCAGAAAAATATGGGTCATCTTCTAGTATAAAGCCTTGAGTGTTCTGTCAACGCAATAGTTGCTTTAAAAGAGCACCGGAGGCCATTTTCAATGACAACGTCCCCGATTTACAACGTTGCCCGGCTGACCTGACGTAAAAACCGACTGATCCAGGCAAAAACTTCGGTAGCGTCAGTGTCGTTATTTGCCAGCAGATCCAGGGTTTCCTGATACTTGTTTTCGCCTAGCGTATGGCGTCGAAATTCCGCTCTATAGGCACAGTAATCCTTGCCAAACTCAGGATGCCCCTGAATTCCCAGCATCAGTTCACCATCGGTGATCATGCTGTTGGGGCAAAAATCATTGCCTGCTATGGTGTTGAATCCAGTGGG
Source organism: uncultured Gammaproteobacteria bacterium (assembly GCA_964403545.1). Taxonomy (GTDB): domain Bacteria; phylum Pseudomonadota; class Gammaproteobacteria; order Arenicellales; family Poriferihabitantaceae; genus VYFG01. The sequence continues at coordinate 8,918 of CAYOGN010000143.1, read as the reverse complement.
CAGGGATGTCACCTGGTCCTGGTGGATGACCACCAGCTTATAGCGCTCCTGGCCGGATTCGAGAAATTGAGGCCTGGCAGTGAGCTGAGCACTATGAATGCCAAATCCCCAGCCCTTCTCCGAACGCGTAGTTTCTCCCCCCAGCGCATGGGCGATTAGCTGATGGCCGAAACAGATACCGACCGTTTTTACTTTGCTGTTGTAGCACCGACGGACAAATTCCATTAAATCACTTATCCATTGTTTGTCCTCGAATACGCTGGCACCGGAACCGCTGATCAGATAACCGTCATACATTAGTGGATCGTCAGGTAATTCTCCCTTGTCAGCAGTGTATGGTGTCAATTCGATACGGTTGTCTGCTGTATTGATGGCACGGCGGAACATGCTGGCATAGTCGCCAAATTGTTGTTGCCCATCTTCCGGCACGTCATCGCAAAGCAAAAGTCCAATGTTTAGAGTGCGGTCCGGGGTCATGTTTCTGGATTCATCGTGTTGTCAGGTTAATCGCGTTGTTGCGGGTTATATGTTATCGGTCGGGCAACAATCAAGCAGGTGAAGCCCTGAACGGGTTAATTTGTCGCCAATATTGATCACAAACCTTGTGTAACCGGAGGTCTGAAGATACCATCGGAGGTATCTATCTGACCCCTGAATAAAGGTTTTGAAAATGATTAAAGGCAGTCTGGTTGCATTGATTACCCCAATGTTTGACGATGGCAGTGTGGATTTTGACAGTCTGAAAAAATTGGTGGATTTACATGTTGAATGTAACACTGATGCGATCATTTCAGTAGGTACCTCCGGTGAGTCGGCGACGCTGGATATCCCGGAGCAAATCGAAGTAATTGCTAGAACCGTTGAATTTGCCGCTGGCCGAATTCCGGTAATCGCTGGAACTGGTGGCAATTCTACCACTGAAGCGATGGAACTGACTGCTCGATCAGCCGAGCTGGATATCGCTGCCTGCCTGTTGGTGGTTCCTTACTATAATAAACCAACCCAGGAAGGTTTATACCAGCATTTTCGCATGATCGCAGAGCGGGTGAATATCCCGCAAATACTCTATAATGTACCCGGTCGCACTGCGCTCGACATGGGCAACGACATTGTGGCCCGATTGTCTGAAATTGATAACATCATTGGAATCAAGGATGCAACCGGTGATATTTCACGTGTGGCAGACTTTATTGCCCGTTGCAGTGGTGAATTTGCCCTCTATTCCGGCGATGATGCTACGACCCTTTCGTTTATCAAGGCAGGGGGGCATGGTTGCATCTCGGTAACGGCAAACGTCGCTCCTGCAAAAATGCATCAGATGTGTTACGCCGCGCTGGCGGGAGATTTCTCGGCTGCGGATCAGTTGAATGAAGAGCTGGATGGGTTGCACAAAGGCCTGTTTTTTGAATCAAACCCGATCCCGGCCAAGTGGGCGGTCTGCCGACTGGGGCTTATTTCTAAAGGAATTCGGTTGCCACTAACCTGGTTTTCAGCCGAGTATCACACCCGGCTGGAGCAGGCGATGAAACAGGCAGGTGTCATATAAGCGTTGCCCTGGAATGCTGGTAATTCAGGGTAGTATTGCGATATCTGATTTTCGCAAGACCAAATTAATCGAACAGCTTGGGGAGGTCTTGCCCCATTGCATAGCCATCGAAGCCAGGTTTGTTCATCTGGTTAGCCTGTTACCAGGGATGGATATTTCCAGCCATGAACGCCGCGTGCTGGATCAATTGCTGGATTACGGCCATGGGGTCGGTAATGTAACACTGGTGGATCCGGAGAAATCTGCCCCGGATAATCTGATCCACAGGGTGACGGTACCGCGTATCGGCACCATTTCACCGTGGGCGACCAAAGCCACTGATATTGCACACCATTGTGGTCTTCATTGTATTCATCGGCTGGAGCGCGGCATTAGCTGGGAAATTTTTGTTACCGCATCGCTGGAGGACTCCGGTGTGTCAGCAACTGGAAAAGTCCGGTCTCGTCAATTGGTTCCGGATCATAAACTGGGAGGCATTATCTATGATCCCATGATTGAATCAATTTTGCCTACGGCAGAGCAGGCGCAGCAATTGTTTGTTGAATCAGAGCCGGAGCCACTTTGTACCATCGACATCCTGGATGGTGGGGTAGAGGCGCTTTCCCGCGCTGACGAGAAATTTGGCTTTGCCCTCAGTGAGCCGGAACAGAACTATCTGGTGGAGCAATTTTCCCGGCTGGGAAGAAATCCGACCGATGTCGAGTTAATGATGTTTGCCCAGGTAAATTCAGAGCATTGCCGGCACAAGATTTTTAATGCCGACTGGACGATTGATGGTGAAAACAGGGATCAATCCCTGTTTGCCATGATCCGGACGACCCATAAGAAAAATAGCGGTGGCACCCTGGTCGCTTATAACGACAATGCCGCGGTCCTCGAAGGCTTGGCCGCCAAACGTTTGCAGCCAGCGGTGGATAGCCGTGTGTTCCATTACCACGATGAGCCGGTTCATTTTACCGCCAAGGTAGAAACTCACAACCACCCCACAGCAATCTCACCATTTGCCGGTGCCGCTACCGGTTCCGGCGGCGAAATACGCGACGAAGGGGCGACTGGTCGGGGCGGTAAGCCCAAGGCAGGACTGACTGGCTTCGCTGTGTCCCATTTGCGCTTTCCGCAATGTCCAAAACCATGGGAAATAGCTGAGTCAAAACCATCGAGGATAGCCAGTCCGCTTCAGATAATGCTGGAAGGTCCCATAGGTGCGGCAGCATTTAACAATGAATTTGGCCGCCCGAATATCTGTGGTTATTTTCGAACCTATGAGCAGCAAAATGCAGGGGCAGACAAATTTCGTTATGGCTACCATAAGCCCATAATGCTTGCTGGCGGTATCGGGAATATTCGCCCTGGACATATCCATAAACAGAAAATTCCTCCCGCAGCACCCATCGTTGTACTCGGTGGGCCGACAATGCTTATTGGGCTCGGTGGGGGTGCGGCATCAAGTGTGGCTTCGGGTAGTAGTTCGGAGTCTCTTGATTTTGCCTCTGTACAAAGAGGAAACCCGGAAATGCAGCGGCGATGTCAGGAAGTCATCGATACCTGTTGCGCAATGGGGGAACACAATCCCATCGTTTCCATTCATGATGTAGGTGCGGGGGGTATTTGTAACGCACTGCCTGAACTGGTGCATGATGCCAACCGGGGCGGAAATTTTGAACTGCGCGAAGTATTAAATGATGAACCTGGCATGTCTCCGATGCAGATCTGGTGCAACGAATCCCAGGAGCGCTATGTACTGGCTATTCATCCTGACCAGTTTGACCAGTTTGAGGCAATATGCCGACGTGAACGTTGCCTGTACTCCCGTGTTGGAGAAGCAACGGAAGAGCAGTCGCTGAAACTCACTGACCAGCATTTTGACCAATTACCTGAAAGCGATTGCCCGGATCCAATTGACCTGTCGATGGATCTTTTATTTGGCTTGCCTCCCAGAATGCAGAGGGATGTAATCAGCAAAAAACCGCAGCTGCGCGCGCTGGAACTATCCGGGGTTGAACTCCAGTCTATACTGCCCGCTGTGCTTTCATTCCCGACCGTGGCGGACAAGACATTCCTCGTGACCATCGGGGATCGTAGTGTGACCGGGATGATTGCCCGTGATCAGATGGTTGGTCCATGGCAGGTGCCGGTTGCTGACGTAGCGGTGACCAGCAGTAGCTACCAGGGCTATGCCGGCGAAGCCATGGCCATTGGAGAGCGCACACCACTGGCGGTCATCAATGCACCGGCCAGTGGTCGAATGGCTGTCGGTGAAGCACTTACCAACCTGGTGTCAGCGTCAATCAAGGATTTATCTGCGGTGAAATTATCAGCAAACTGGATGGTGGCAGCGGGACAGCCAGGCCACGATGCGGATTTGTACGCAACGGTAAAGACAGTAGCGATGGAATTGTGTCCTGCCCTGGGTATCTCGATACCCGTTGGTAAAGATTCCATGTCAATGATGTCTCGCTGGCAGAACGATCAGGGTGAGGAGCAAAGTGTGGTTTCACCCCTGTCTCTGGTGATTACAGCTTTTGCTCCGGTTCCCGATATTCGAAAAACAGTTACACCACAGCTACGTCTTGACCGGGGGCAGACGGATTTGTGGTTGCTGGACCTGGGTGCCGGGCATAATCGGCTAGGTGGCTCGGTGTTGGCACAGGTGCTAAACCAGGTCGGCGACCAGGTTCCAGACGTCGATGCCCGATCACTTAAGTCATTTGTCGACATGATTTTGTGGATGCATGGTGAAGATTTATTGCTGGCGTATCATGATCGATCAGATGGCGGGCTTGCTGCCACCGTGGCGGAAATGTGTTTTAGTGCGCGTTGTGGCATTGACCTTGAACTCGAACCGTTGGGAACTGATTCCATAGGGGTATTGTTCAATGAAGAACTGGGTGCGGTAGTCCAGTGCAGGGTAAGCGATCGGCGACTGATTGAGGAACGGGCTGAAAGTCTTGGTCTGGGCGCAATGCTGCATAGAATCGGTCAACCGGTACCCGGGCATACCTTCAGCATTAACCAGGGTAAAGAAAGTCTATTGCTTGTCGATCGGGTGGAGCTTCATCGAGCCTGGTCTGAAGTAACCTGGCAGATGCAGCGGTTGCGGGACAATCCGGAGTGTGCGCAAGAAGAATATGACCGATTGCTGGATCGCAACGATCCTGGTATGAGGGTGGAGTTGACATTTCATCCCGATCTGGAAACTGGCGCTCCTGTGGTGTTAAGGTCCAGCCGACCACGGATAGCAATTCTTCGTGAGCAAGGGGTCAACGGACAACTGGAGATGGCGGCAGCATTTGATCGTGCCGGATTTGAAGCGGTGGATGTAACCATGAGTGATTTGTCCGCTGGCCTGACCCTGGAAGGGTTTCGTGGATTTGCTGCCTGCGGTGGATTTTCCTTTGGAGATGTTCTGGGCGCGGGTGAAGGCTGGGCCAAATCAATTCTGTTCAATCAGCAATTGCGAGAGGTGTTTGGCGAATTTTTCCGGCGGCAGGACAGTTTTGCCCTGGGGGTTTGCAATGGCTGTCAAATGATGTCCACAATCAGGCAACTAATCCCCGGCGCCAGTCATTGGCCGAGCTTCGTGCGTAATGTGTCAGAGCAATATGAAGCAAGGTTTGTTACGGTAAAAATAGAATCCGATCAGTCCATCCTGTTCAGGGGAATGAAAGGTTCAAGCTTTGGAGTATCAGTCGCCCACGGTGAAGGACGCGCCTGGTTCGATTCGCAGTCTGATCTCGATCAGCTGGAGCGGAATGGGCAGGTTACGCTACGATTTGTCGACAATACCCATCGAACCACAGAACAATACCCGTTTAATCCCAATGGAACACCGGAAGGTGTCACGGGCTTTACCAATTCTGACGGACGGTTTACTATAATGATGCCGCATCCAGAGCGGGTATTCAGGACCGTGACCCATTCATGGCATCCCGATGATTGGGCGGAAAACAGCCCGTGGATGCAACTTTTTTACAATGCCCGACGCTGGGTTAAAGAGAACTAGAAGATGGCCAGATCAAGATTTACCCTAACCAGTTTTTTACTCCGCTTGCTGTTTGCCCTGGTGTTGGTGTTTGCCAGCTACAATCCACTGGAATTTGGATCTTACTATCACTGGGCACTAAGACCCATGATGGAAAGCCTGGATAGCTTTTCCATTGAGAAAGGGATGGTGGGTGTAGCTTTGCTTATCGGTTGGGGGGTATTTCTTGGCGCGACATTCCAGTCATTGGGTGCGCTCGGAACCGTATTGGTCATTGCGTTTTTTGGTCTGATATTCTGGTGGATGATCGATTCCGGATGGATTTCCCTTGATCAACCGAATACGCTGAGTTGGCTGCTGTTATTTGGGTTAAGCGGGGTGTTGGCAGCAGGCATTTCGTGGTCCCATATCCGCCGTCGGCTTACCGGCCAAATTGACGTTGAAGACGCCGAAAATTAAAAGCTAGCTATTTAAAAGCCAGTTTTTCAATGGTGCGCTCGGAAACAAACTTCCATCCTCCCTGTGAGGTCTGAACCATTTCAATAGCCTTGATAACGCGATCTCGATAGGAACTCGACGTATAACGTTGGGTAAATCGAACTTCGGTCAGATTGTCATCAGCACGGTAGACTTCAGCGTTTGAGACGATGATCCTGATATTCTGGTTTTTCAGTCGTTTTCTTCGTAGTTGTTCCCAGCTTTCTCGATCAACGTTCGGGTCAGACGGAATAAAATTATCGTCGTAAAAAGCAAGATATCCTTCAATATCATTGCTGGACCATGCAGCAGCCCAGGCCAGAATGATTTCGTCTTCGTTGATACGCTGTTCCTGCTCCTCTGTAACCACTTGATCCAGAGGCACTGGCTCAATGGTTGCAGGTGCAGAATCTATTACTGGCCCAGTGGTTGTGGAGCCTATGCTGGCAACTTCAGGCTCGAAATCAAGCTGAGTCACGGCTTTATTTTCAACCTCCGTCGCAATCTCAGTCTCAACCGCAATCTCAGTCTCAACCTCCGTCGCAATCTCGATCTCAGCTTCAGCCGCAATTTCGGTCTCAACTTCAGTCGCAATCTCGGTCTCAACTTCAGCCGCAATTTCGGTCTCAACCGCAGCCGCAATCTCAGTAACAGTAGCTGAACTATCGTCCGCAGAACCAACGGCTTTTGCTGCGATGGCATCTGTTTCGATATTTTTTCTAACTTCAGCCACCGGTTCGATATCAGGCTCCGGTGGTGCAGGCAGGCTTAATTCAGCCACCGGCGGTGTTGCCGGTTCCGGTGTAGTGGGAATTGTCGCGACGATTTTCATGGGTTCAGGGTCCAGGTTTGAAACCTCCCCGTTAATTACTGATTGCTGCACCGTATCCGAATCAGATCCAGCAACCTCTGCACCGGATTGATCAGAATCAGTCGATGTAATCAAAGCCACCGTACTTTTAAACTGATCCGAATTTTTCGCTATTAATGCCTGTTCTCTGGTTTCAGGGGCCTGATCTTGCTCTGTGTTGAGGCTGACTATTGATGGTTCAGGAGTTTCTATAAGAGCTGGCGCAGGCTCGATATCCTTATCTGGTGCGATATTTACCGTTGCATCCGACCTGGTTGGTGTAGCGACGATCAGTTTTGGAATGACTGGTTGTGTACCTTCGGTGGGTAGCTCAACGGATATCGCTATATCGTCTTCAATGCTAACTACCGTCGCGACCAGGTCGGTGGGCAGTGTAACCAGGTTAAAATCAAATATCGGATTGTCTGCCCGGGATACTGACGCCCACAACAGGAGACTTGATATCACTATTTTCGCCGGTTTGAAGCCGTCGGCAAGAAAAAATTCAGGTTTGTTTTCTGGCATCCAGTTATTCCCTGTACGATTCTCTGCGAGATCGTATAATTTCTTGCTGATGAGCTTTTATGGGAGGGTGCGACATAGTGTCATTGGTCACATATTGGCGTAGTTCGGCCCGCCTGTGCCCTCCGGTGTGACCCAGGTTATGTTGCCAGTCGGATCTTTTATGTCACAGGTTTTACAGTGCACGCAATTTTGTGCATTTATTCGCAGTTCAGGTCCTTCCGGAGAATCCAGATATTCGTACACACCAGCCGGACAAAATCGTTCTTCGGGGCCCTGAAACTGCCTGAAATTGACCTCTACTGCTCGTGATGGTTGGTCCAGACGAAGGTGAATCGGCTGATCTTCCTCATGATTGGTGCTGGATAAATAAACCGACGAAGTCTTGTCAAAACTGAGCACACCATCTGGCCTGGTATAGGTGATCTGCTTGCATTGGTCAGCCGGTTTCAGTGATTTGTGGTCCGGTACTGGATCAGACAGTTTGAATGGTAACTTGCCGCGAAAAATGTTCTGGTCGATAAAGTTGTAAATGCCCCCAAACCAGGTGCCAAATTTGTGGATTGCAGCGCCAAAGTTGCGGGATATATAAAGCTCATCATATAGCCACGAATCTTTAAAGCGCTGTTCATAACTCTCCAGGCTGGCCCCATTGGCAATGACCTCAAAAGCTGTTTCGGCCGCGAGCATGCCGGATTTCATTGCTGTGTGAGAACCCTTTATCTTGGAGAAATTTAAAGTGCCGGCGTCGCAACCAATCAGCAGTGCCCCTGGTAACACCATTTTTGGCAATGCATTCAATCCTCCTTTGGTGATTGCGCGGGCACCGTAAGCAATGCGCTCTCCACCTTCGAGAAATTTACTGATCTCCGGGTGATGTTTGAATCGCTGGAGTTCTTCGAAGGGGCTGACATGGGGATTGGAATAGGATAAATCCGTAATCAGTCCCATTGAAACCAGATCACCATCAAGGTGGTATAGAAAGGAGCCCCCGGTCGAATCAGATTCACTATGAGGCCAGCCAGCGCCATGCAACACCAGTCCGGGCTTGTGCCTGGCCTTGTCTATTTTCCACAGCTCTTTGATACCAATCGCGTAGTGCTGGGTCTCGCGCTCTTCATCAAGGTTAAATTTATCAATAAGCTGTTTCCCCAAATGACCACGGCAACCTTCGGCAAATAACGTGACCCTGGCATGAAGCTCCATTCCTGCTTCATAGGAAGCCTTGGCCTGGCTATCCTTTCCCCGCCCCATTTCACCCGTGGCAACACCTTTGATCGAGCCATCTTCATTGTACAGCACTTCCGAGGCCGGAAATCCGGGGAAAATTTCAACGCCGAGGGATTCAGCCTGCTCTCCCAGCCAGCGGCAAACCTGCCCCAGGCTAACAATGTAATTACCCTTGTTCCGCATTGACTTTGGATGCATCCAGTGGGGAAATTCGGTTGCCTTGTCCGCATTCCTGAACATCAGAATCCGGTCTTCGTTAACAGCGGTATTGATCGGTGCTCCCGTTTCTTTCCAGTCAGGGAATAGTTCGT
>CAYOGN010000142.1:0-4024 GCA_964403545.1 uncultured Gammaproteobacteria bacterium | reverse complement strand
ATGGAATAGGTGAGGAGGCTGCGCATCGTGAGAAGACTATCGAGTTAATGCGTCTGGTAGGATTGGACCCACGTTATCTGAGTCGTTACCCGCACAGTTTTTCAGGTGGGCAAAGACAACGAATCGGCATTGCCAGGGCACTTGCCCTACAGCCAGACCTGTTAATCTGTGATGAACCGGTATCGGCCCTAGATGTGTCAATTCAGGCACAGATCCTTAATTTGCTCAAGGATTTGCAACAGGAACTGGGATTGACCTATTTATTTATCTCGCACAACCTGGCGGTCATTAACTACATTGCCGATCGCATAGCGGTTATGTGCCGTGGCCAGTTGGTAGAATTGGCGCCGCGCGAGCAGCTGTTTGCAAATCCAGTGCACCCCTATACACGCGCACTATTGTCAGCCGTGCCGCATCCGGAATTGAGTCAGCCTCTCGATTTTTCCCTGATCGCCAATAGCACTACCTCGGAACCCGAGTTGTGGCAAGCGCCGTTTACAGTTGATGGTAGGACACCCATGGAATTATTGCCTCTGGGTGGAGGTCATTTCGTGCGTGTCGCTGCCAATAGCAATCCTTCAGAGTTCGCGGCATGAATCGGATTCGCATGATAATGGTGATAGCCCTTGCCATTGGTACTGCGTCTCAAACCGGACTGGCTAACACCATGATGGAAACACCAATGTTGCTGGAAAGCGTCCAAAACGGTGAGCTAGAGCCAGTTATTGAACGTATTCCGGCCCAACCACAGGTTGTGACTTTCGATGGCGAATTTGAAACAGGCAAGCACGGCGGTGAATTGCGCGTGTTGATGGGAAAACAAAAAGATATTCGCCAGCTGGTCATTTATGGCTATGCTCGACTGGTGGGATATACGCCCGACCTGGAGCTGCAGGCAGATATACTGGAGAGCCTGGAGGTTGTCGAGAATCGGATATTTACCCTGCACCTGCGTAAGGGTCACCGATGGTCGGATGGACATCCGTTTACCAGTGAGGATTTTCGCTATTACTGGGAAGATATGGCCAACAATGCGGAATTGTCCAAGGGTGGTCTGGCACCTGAACTACTTATCGATGGTGAGGGGCCGACCGTTGAATTTCCTGATTTACATACGGTACGTTATAGCTGGTCGCAACCCAATCCCTACTTCCTGCCTGCTCTCGCCGGACCGCGCCCATTTTATATCTATAAACCTGCGCACTACCTGCGCCAGTTTCATAAAAACTATCAAAGTGAAGATCGTATCGCTGAACTGATAAAGCAGTACAAAGCGCGTAACTGGAGAGCAATGCATGTCAAATTAGATCGTCCTTACAAAGCTACCAATCCAGATTTACCAACACTGCAACCCTGGATGAATACCACTTACCCGCCGTCAGAACGGTTTATATTCAAACGCAATCCTTTTTACCATCGTATTGACAGTAATGGCCAGCAGCTACCCTATATCGATAGTATCGCGGTTAACATCGCTTCCGGTAAACTGATACCAGCGAAAACAGGAGCGGGCGAGTCGGATTTACAGGCACGTTACCTGAGAATGGATAACTATACTTTTCTGCGGCAGGCGGCACTGCGCAACAATTTTCATGTGCGGCTCTGGAAGACTTCCAGGGGAGCCCAAATTGCGCTTTTCCCGAATTTAAATACCAATGATGAAACCTTGCGTGGGTTAATGCGCGAGCAGCGATTCAGACGTGCGTTATCACTTGCGATTCATCGCCATGAAATTAATCAGGTCGTGTATTTTGGCCTGGTACTGGAAGGCAACAATACCGTATTACCCGAATCACCGCTGTTCAGGCCTGGATATCAGAAAGCGTCTACAGATTTCGACCTCGAGCGAGCTAATGCATTACTCGATGAACTTGGCCTGACCGAACGGGATGATAGAGGAGTACGCCTTATGCCTGACGGCCGGCCACTGGAGATCCTGATTCAAACGGCAGGTGAAAGTACCGAGCAAACCGATGTCCTGGAGTTAATTGGCGATAGCTGGTTAAAGGCCGGCATCAAGCTTTATAGCGTGCCATCAACGAGAGAGGTGTTTCGAAATCGTATTTTTTCCGGGGAGGCGGTGATGTCGATCTGGTCCGGTTTAGCGAATGCCTTACCAACGGCTGATACCAGTCCCGCGGACCTCGCTCCGACTACCCAGTATCAGTATCAATGGCCGAAGTGGGGCCAGTACTACGAGTCGGCAGGAAAAGCTGGAGAAAAACCTGAAAACAGTGCAGTGATTGAACTCAGCAAACTCAATGGCCAGTGGCGCCGCGCCACGAGTAAAGCTGAGCGTGAAAAAATATGGCACCAGATGCTCAAAATTCACAGTGAACAAATGTTTACTATTGGTATCATCAGCGGAATTCTACACCCGGTAGTAGTTGACAATAACCTGCACAATGTTCCAGTCAATGGTTTCTATGATATCAGGCCGACCGCCTACTTTGGTGTCTACAAGCCAGACACCTTCTGGTTCGATGAGGAGCGACGCTAGTGTTGCAGTATATCTTGCGTCGCGTGTTGACCATGATTCCCACGTTGCTGGTAATCAGTTTATTGGTTTTCGTAATTATTCAGTTGCCACCGGGTGATTATCTCGAGAGCCATATAGCCGAGTTACAGAGTCAGGGTGAATCAGTTGACATGCAACGGATTGCTTTCCTGCGAGAGGAATATGGGCTCGACCGGCCATTTTTTGAGCAGTATTTTTTCTGGCTGGTTGGTATGTTACAGGGGGATTTTGGATATTCATTTGAATACGATCTCCCAGTAACCGAGGTGGTGGGTGACAGGTTATTCCTCACCGTCCTGATTTCAATTTTGACGATAATATTTACCTGGGTGGTAGCCTTTCCGATCGGCATATATTCAGCGACCCATCAGTATAGCTGGGGTGATTATGGTTTATCACTGCTTGGTTTTCTCGGTCTGGCGACCCCTAATTTTCTGTTGGCGCTGGTGATGCTGTATTTTGCCAATGTGTATTTTGGCACCTCTATTGGCGGTTTAATGGCACCCGAATACATCGATGCGCCCTGGAGTATTGACAAGTTTATATCGGTACTCGAACACCTCTGGATTCCGGTAGTGGTCATTGGCACCTCAGGGACCGCCGGGATGATTCGCCGATTGCGTGCCAATTTGCTTGATGAGCTGCAAAAACAATACGTGGTAACCGGACGGGCGAAAGGGTTACCGCCCGGGAAACTATTGAGGAAGTATCCGTTGCGAGTCGCGCTGAATTTTTTTGTTGCAGACATCGGCAATCTTTTACCAACGGTTATTTCCGGTGCCGAAATTGTTGCCGTGGTGATGTCCTTGCCAACTACCGGACCGATATTGCTGTCTGCTCTGCAAAGCCAGGACATGTACCTGGCGGGTTCATTTCTTATGTTCCTCGCCGTGCTGACAGTATTTGGTGTGCTCGTGTCAGACATTGCGCTTGCGCTGCTTGATCCTCGAATTCGGCTGCAGGGAGAGTTAGCCAAGTGAACCGTCAGCAGCAGATAGAACACTTCGTTTCGAGCGAACCGTTTGACCCGGGCTCAATCGAAGCGCTAACACCCGAGCAGGAAAAATATTATCTTGCCTCACAATGGAAATTAATGTGGTGGAAACTGAAGCGCCACCGGTTGGCAGTTATTTGCGGAATTATTCTCGCGCTTAATTATGGTTCCGTGCTGCTCAGTGAAATTATTGCACCCTACAATTTACACTCCCGTAACACGGACTTTATATACTCTCCACCACAATCCGTGCATTTGTTTCACAACGGTGAGTTTATTGGGCCGTTTGTATACGGACGTGATTATGAACTGGATATGGATATCCTTAAACGCATCTACCTGGAACGAAAAGATGACGTACAACCCCTGCGGTTTTTTTGCAGCGGAGATAGCTATCGATTCTGGGGTCTGTTCGAAGGTAGTTTTCACCTGGTCTGCCCCCCAGAAAACGGCACCTTCTTTTTGCTTGGTACCGATCGGCTGGGGCGCGACATGTTTTCTCGTATTACCTA
>CAYOGN010000141.1:0-4224 GCA_964403545.1 uncultured Gammaproteobacteria bacterium | reverse complement strand
ATTGAAGTTAAAAACCTTACCGAAGGGCATAACACGCCAACGGGCTTTACCGGCGAGCGCCTGGTGTGGTTGCATATCCAGGTGACCGACAGCGAAGGCACCATGGTATTTGAGTCAGGTGACTCTGATCCCAATGGAGATGTCCGGGATGGAGAGTCTTCCTACGTGCATGCGGGTGAAATGCCTATAGATAGTCAACTATTCAGTTTGCAATCACGCTTTCTGGTACAGAATATAAGAGGTGGCGAGCGGGAGCGAACGGTGACCATACCCTACTCAACTACGGCACTGCCATTTTTACGACCAACGCGTCTTTCACTGATTCTGACCGGTGAATCGACCATTGAACGTAACCACAGGAAGGGAATTGAACCGCTAGGGCATCGCTGGGCAAATTATAAAATTAGCGCCAACGAGCTGACCGGTAAGGGCCCTTATCAGGTATCAGTGAAGTTAAAGGCGCAGATGTTCCCTATTAATTTGATAACGACTATTCAGGTTGTTGGGTTTGACTATGGAATCAGTCCTCGTGCCGCTGCTGAAGCTGTAGTTGCGGGTAGAGAGGTATTGGTGGAAAGAACATTTACAATCGATGTTGATGGTGGTGATAACAAACTAGCCCAAGACTAACTAATCAGAACGCGTCAAGGACATTTATGAGGTACATTAAAAATGCGATGGTTTGAATACAAAAGCAACAACGGCACTCAAAAAATACTTAGATCGTTTACGTCTGTTTCACTTGCGACTTTGTTGGGCTCGGTGATGATGATAACCACTGGCACAGCAACTGCATCGGGTGGAGATCCAGTGGAAAAAAGTGGCCTGTATCCGTTAGGGGAAGTCACCGGTATTCCGCGACTCTCGGATGAACCGGGAGAGTTTCTTGCGGTGCCCGATCGTCCCAAATTGCCCGTTGAATGGGGTTGCAAATTTCTCGGCACGGGATTGATCAGAAGGGGGTTCACACTGCCAGGAGGCGCTGTCTGGACACCCTGTCTGTTGGTTTTTGGTACCTTGCGTACAGCGTTGCAATCTTATAAGTCTGTAGGCCCTCCTGGAAGAACCGAAGAATGGCGGAACCGTCTCGATCTATTTTTCAATTTACAGCTATCGCAAACCGAGAAATGTATTATTGGTGTTGGCGCACTGGATGAAAATGATTTCACCAAGTTCAGTGGCTATGGTTTTAGCTCTGATAATAGACCGGAACTGGAGGGTAGCGAATATTATGGTGGTTATTTACGAACGGCTTTTTGTGAAGGGGATTTTGGGTCCCTGTTTCCAAACCTTGACCCCGGCGGTACCAAACATCTTGATTGGGGGTTCTCTTTTGGCAGGCAGCAGATAACATTCCAGGAAGGGATCATGATCAACGATTTTCAGGATGGAATTGGAATCGTTCGCAATAATATTAACAGTATTCCTGGTATCTCCAACGTCAGGGTGACCACCTGGTATGCGTGGAAAAGTATTGATCGGGGAACCCCTGCCAATATCCAGCGGTTACAGGAACCTGGCTTTTTAGGATTTTTTGTTCAGGCTGATACACCTGTTGCTACCTGGGCGTTCGATCTGGCCGGGATCAACGATGATGATGGTTTCACTGGCGGCAGCGGTTATTTTCTAGGTATCGCTGCGACCCAGAGAGCATGGACTCCATGGAGCGACCTCGCCGTCATCAATACCACATACCGAATTAATTCATCGATGGCCGATGGTCAGCAAACTGAATTAATGAGAGACGGTACGTTGATCTCTGCTGAATTTTCCTGGACACCTCACAGCTCCGATGACGTCGTTTATATGAACCCATTCTGGGGCATTGATAATTTTACCCAGGCTAGTCGTGAGCCCATCGTCGGTGGACCTCTGGCTGCACTTGGTATCAGTTTTGCCTCTCCAAGTCTGGGCAACCATTTATCGGAACTCAATAGCTTTTCCGGCCCCCTGGTGGGTATCGCGATGGGCTACCAGGCATTCTGGGATCAGCATCGACGCAACGTCGTCTTTGAACTGGCCGGTACTGCGGGAACATCGGAAGAAGACCAGCGTGATTCTGCTGCCTTTACGGTACAGTTTCAGCAAGCGATCAAGCAGCATTATCAGTTACAGCTTGATGCATTCGTTTCCTATCTGGAGGGTCGTGACAATGGTTCAGGAGCGCGGATCGAATTACTGGTTCAGTTTTAATCCCGGGTAGGGGATCCTTGATCCCTCCAATTTCATGTGGCGGGGTAAAATTGCGCATGGAGGCACGCCAATCAAGCTTGAAACATTAAGATCGAGCACAAACCACTGACGTCCGGTGCCAGTTAGCAGGCAGCTGAATATTCGCAATCTTTTAGATTTTGGGGTTGCGAATACGGTGCCTCATAGCAATATTGATAAAACGACGGCAGGCTTCCTTTTCACCATTTTCTGATTCGCACCCCGGACAGAAGAAACTTATATAATTTCTGGTGAGTTCTAGTGATTCTCCCGTGGGAATCGAGGACACCACCCTAATATAAACAGGTGATCTGCAGCTCAATTCGCAATCATCCTGGAGAAGTATTTCATCGTTTGGCGAAGCAGAGAGAAAGCATAATGTAAGAAGGGCATGTGCTGGCGGATCGCGTCCACATAATGATATCGATCCCACCGAAGCATGTCGTATCGCAGATGGTTGGATTTTTCAAAGGTAAGAGTGCAAATTGTCCCTATAGCCCGGAGAGGTGTACAGGTCGACAAAGAACTATGTAGGGCAGCGTTTCTGGGCGAGAGGATATTTAGTCTCTACCGTAGGCCAGGCCGGGTGAACAAGAGATCAGGTATTACATATGCATCAGGAGAAAGAAGATCGTCGAGTCGACCAACAGAGTTTGCTATAGTCATTTCCTTTCGTGAATCCAAGGAGCCGCAGGCTCCGTAACCGTCGCTTCGAGCGGTTAACAAAACTAAAACTTCCGGATATTGCCTGAGGGATGCAATATTCCTACTCTTCCGTACTTACTTTAATTTCGCTGGTAACGGTAGGCTCAAATTTTCCGATGTGATAGTTGTGACAGGTAAGGCAGCTTTCTCCGACTTTATCCTCCTGGTGACACTGGATACAGGTTTGTTCGGAAATTGATTGGAAGTTGCTGGCAAAAGTCAGCGGATCCTGGTCTTTAAATCCACTGGCATAATCTGCATCTTTATCGAATTTGTGACAGGTTGAACACCCGTCCTGTTGCAGGAGATTGAAATGTGCAACATGGGAGAATTTATTGAATTCATGGTTTCTCGGGTTACTTTGTCGAACCTTCCAGTTCACTTTCGTCCCATCATTTACCTTGTCAATGCTATGGCACTTGAAACAAGCACCGGGTGATTCTTCATTGGTAATATTTTCAAATACCCGGGAAAAGTTTTCAGTGTTTTGATTGGTACTGACATCGGCCCAGGTTTTGATAAAGGGATCGGCGTGACCGGTGGGTCGATATCTAATCTGGTATTCGTCGAGGTACCAGCCTCCCGTACTTGCCCTGTCTTCGGAGGGTAGTCTCGGGTCGGTAAAATCTTCGTCTTCAGTTGCCTCTGCGGTATCAGGTTCAGGGTCTTCAATTTCATCGATCTCAAATGATTCTGATTCTACGGTATCTTCTTCGTCACCAAATAAAGCATCAAACTCACTCTCGGTATTGCTATCCTCCGTTTGAGTGAATGCCAGCTGTGTGATGCTCAATGAGAATGCCAGTGCAATCAGTACCAGTATGGTTTTTAGTTTATTCATTCTACTGTAACCTTATGGTGTAGCTTGCTTCACCGTAGTGACCGGCGGTGACTTTTTCATAGGCATCAATGATTTCTGATTTTGACGATATAGAAAGCATTTCAAAATCTGCTAATTTCAGAGCACCCGGTAACTCGGTATACACAGATCTGGTGGTAACAATGCAGTGAATCGTTTCACCATCAAGATCCGCCGTTATCGAATATCCTGTTGAATCGGGTAAGGTAACTGCCCCTTCACTGGAAACGAATCCATCCGGGGTAAAGCGATTTGGAAAGATTCGCATAAAACCGTCCTTCCCTTCCAGATAACAGTTGACGAAACCACTGGCATCGCTCTTTATGGTTAAGAAGATCTCTTCACCTACCTGGTAAATATCGGAAGTTGAAGCTGATGTGATACTAATATTGATCGATTCACTTTGTGGCATCAGTGTTGCAACTTCGGCGACAGGTTCAGTGGCAGGC
>CAYOGN010000140.1:0-3025 GCA_964403545.1 uncultured Gammaproteobacteria bacterium | reverse complement strand
GCCGGAAGGGGCATCGACTTTATGCCGATGATGAGCCTCGATCACCTCGATATCGGTAACATCTCCAATCACCTTGCTTGCCAGTTCTACCAGGGAGACACATAAATTGACCCCCACACTGGTATTCGCTGCAATCAGAACGGGTATATCCTGCGCTGCTGAGGACGCCTGTTGCTTATCTTTCTCACTCATGCCGGTAGTACCAATCATGATTGGTTTTCCCGCCTTCCGGCAAATTCCAATATGCGTCTTTGTCGCCGCTGGAGTAGTGAAATCAATCATGACATCAAACTCATCCGGCGAAACCTGACTGCTAATCAACACTCCCAACGATGCACAGCCAGCGCTGATCCCTCCATCCTGACCCAGCGCAGGGCTTGACTCATGCTCAATGGCAGCGCTGACCCGAACGCCCTCGGTCTCTGCGGTCAATTTGATAATGGTCTGGCCCATGCGACCAAAAGCACCCGCAATGGCTAAATTAATCATGCAGATATTTATCTTTTTTGTTTGATCGCTGATTATAGACCCCCCATCCCGATGTAGTGTAGGCAATAGATCCTGCGGGGGGGGGTCATTTACCCTGTTTATGGCGCACCACGGTTTTCAAAGGTGACAGGTTGATCTCATCGATAACCACATTAGCGGGCGCGCTTAATATGGTCACAATGGCGCTGGCAACATCATCTGCGGACAGATAGTTTACCGGATCGGCTCCCGGGGTAAATGCAAGGGGGTCAAAAAATGGCGAGTCCACCATCCCGGGATTAATTATTGAAACCCGGACACCGCTGGAACTGCATTCCCTGCGCAACGCCTGGGCAAACCCGCGCAAGGCAAATTTAGTGGCACAATATACTGCTCCCTGGCGTGCACCCGCGAGAGCAGATTCGGAACCCACTATCACCAGTGTCCCGCTCCCGGATTTCTTCATGACCGGTAAAACCAGGCCGGCCAGCATGATACTGCTGGTCAAATTGGTGTTGATCATCCTCTGGATACGGGCATCCGAGAACTGCTCCAGGCAACCAAAATCTCCGTAACCATGGCAAATGACTACCCCATTGATTAACCCAAACTTCGATAGCGGTTTGAGTTTTTGCCCGGTTTGCCCGAGATCAGAAAGGTCGCACTGAATTGATTCAACCAAAGGCGAATTGTTTGCTGCACTGCGACGAGCAATAGTGGTAACGCTTTTTCCTTCACGGACCAGGTGGTCAACCACAGCAGCCCCGATCCCGGAGCTACCCCCGGAAATCACGTACCTGCCATTGTCTGTTTGCCGATTAGTGAACTCATTCTCCATTTGCTGAAGGTGCTCTAATTTCGCTGGCGAAGTCGAAATTCTCCCAGTTCCATACACAGGATGTAACCAACAAACAGAGCCACAAACAGGTAGAACAAATGGTGCTCCGAAACTCCTGCATAATACAAACCAAAGGCACTCAACGACATTATCACTGACACTGAAATCAGTACTGCCAGCGACTGATAAACACTGAATCCGAGTCGTAACAGTAAATGATGGGTATGCATTCGATCGGCATGGAATGGTGAACCGAATCGAACCAGGCGTCTGAGCAACACCCCCACTGCATCGAATAACGGAACGATCAGCATCCAGAGACCGATGACAGGAGCAAAGGCACGATTTTCTCCCTGGCTATAACGAATTAACAACCACGCCAGCCATATCCCCAGCACCATACTGCCCGCGTCCCCCATAAAGATCCTGGCCGTGGATCCCTTAATCCCGGGAAGATTAAATACGAGGAAGCCGGCGACCACTGAAATCAGCAAGCCAATTAACGGCAAGTCGGCAGAACCGGCCAGCATCAATTGAAAAAACCCTGATAGCAGACACACCAGAACCAGACTACCGGCCAGGCCATCCATGCCATCCACCATATTTACCGCATTTATCACCCCCGCTGCAGCAAATATTGTCAGCGCGGTACTGTAATCCCCAAGGCTGGCAACGTCAGTGGAGAATACCCGACCCAAATCAATTAAGCGAATATCATCCAGGTAGATCATCAACCAGACGGCACCAATCTGAACCAGAAAACGGACGATATAGGGTAGTACGTAGCGATCATCCACCACACCAACGACCAGTAATAGTCCCACAGCTCCAACAATACCCTGACCAATGGATAGTGAAAAAATCAGGCTGGAAAACCCGGCCCCCAGCACCATCGCTATACCGCCCACCAGCGGAACCAGACCATCATGTTGACGGTGTTGTCCGGGGCTGGCAACCAGCCCAATACCCCTGGCGACAGGAATCAGCACCTGTATCAACACAAGTGTGAAGAGAAATCCAGTGACTGCACTAGCCATTTAAAGTCTGTTCACCGGTCGATGTATTTCGTCTGATAAAGTGTTGGCCCATTACCAGAATATCCATACGCGTTCGTAAAAAACAATCCAGTGCCTGGGCAGGCTGACAAACAATAGGCTCGTTTTCATTGAACGAGGTGTTGAGTAAAACAGGTACATCGGTCTGCCGGTAGAATTCACTGATCAGTTGATAATACAAAGGGTTTTGGTTCCTGGTCACGGTTTGCAGCCTCCCGCTGCCGTCAACGTGGGTAACAGCGGGTATTCGAGATCTTTTTTGTGACCGAATTGTATAGACTTTTTCCATAAAGGGCACTTCATCATCAATTTCAAACCACTGGTTCACGTGTTCTCGCAAAATTGAAGGCGCGAACGGCCGGAAGGACTCCCGACGTTTAATTTTTGTGTTTAAGAGCGATTGTATATCCGTGCGGCGGGGGTCACACAAAATAGAGCGATTTCCCAGCGCCCTCGCGCCCAGTTCCATACGCCCCTGGAACCAGCCGACCACCTTGCCTGCTATTAATGCTGCCACCGTGGCTGCAATAAGTTCTTCTGTTTCACAGGTTGTGACCACACAGCCTGCCCGGGCCAGATTCAGTTTGTTTGCCAGCAGCAAATCAGCAATAGTTGAATCGTCATATGCCGGGCCAAGATATGCTGTTGGCATGGGATCTGATGG